>JBAVJR010000022.1:0-5877 GCA_049687855.1 Steroidobacteraceae bacterium
GATAGGCCGGATACGCCTTGATCTCGACGTCGGCTTTGGGCAGCCGGCCGAACGCATCCGGCATCCTCGCCTTGGCGCGGGCCAGTGCGGCCACCGAATACTGCAGCACTTCGTCTTCGGTCCTGAAGGTGTACCTGGGGTCGTCGTTGAGGCCCCGCAGGAATGCCTCGATGGTCGCCCCGGCGAAGTGTTCATCGATGATGGCCTGCATCTCAGCGCGAATTCCGGCGATTTGCTCCAGCCCAAGCCGGTGAATCTCGCTGGCGGCGGGTTGGATGGTGGCGTAGTAGCGCACCAGGGCCGGGTAGCACGCGGCGCCGTCAGGGTTGAAGCCCAGCTCGATGCCTTCCCGCGCGCGCGGCAGGTACTCAGCCTCCAGGAAGCGCGCGAAGCGTTCCACTGCCGGAGCGATGTCGGATTTGAACAGCGCGTGTACCTCGGCAGCGAACTTCGGGTCGCCCGCGCGTATGCCCGGGCTCAGCAACGGGCTGTCTGCGCCTGCCAGTGCCCGCACTTCGCTGACGGCAGGAGCCACCGTCAGGCGCGGGGCGCTGTAGCCGGATTCCAGGCCGCGGCGCAAGTTGGCGATCTCGATGTCGATGTACTTCGGCAATGCCGCCAACCGCTGCAACGCCTGTCGCTGCAGTTCAGGCGTATCGACGGGCTGTATTTCGAACAGGCTCGGCACCGACGTGTGCCACGCGGTCATGCTGCTGGCCGCCCACAGTTCGTTGCGGCAGACGCGGACAGCAGCCGAGCTGGCCAGGGTCTCGTGCAGGATGCCGTAGGTCACCCAGTCGCGGCTTCCCACCTCCGCGGGCATGCCCCTGACGCTGAGCTCTGTGAGCCAGGCGTCTTCCCGTGCCTGCCAGGCAACCCGGGCTTCCGGCGAATTGTCGGTAAGCCGGTCGTGACGGGCGTCGGGCAGGGAATACCGGGTGCCCAGCTCAGGCTGGTACTGCAGCAGAGCCGACAGGTACTCGTCGGCGATCGCCTCGACGTCACGCTGTGCGAGCTTGGCGCCATTCGCGTCTGCAAGCGCAGTGTCTGGCAGCGCACGGTATGACTGGCATCCGGTCGGACCGACGCAAAGCAGTGCAGCGGACAGGACCAACCACGTGCTGGTGCTACGGTTGCGGTGAGAGCGCAAGTCGGGCTGATTTTCAGATCGCATCGGCGGCTTCCGTTGTTCAAGTTCGGCGGGACAGAGGGGCGCAACCGGGGTTCCCGCCTGGCAGGCTCATCAGTCGATCGAAATGCCAGCAGTGACCCGCAAGTACGCGGCGACGGAAAGGGATCGCCACCTTTCGTGACTGCCGGATTGTACGAGATGGCACGTGCGGGCACGCACGCCAATCCGTAGGCCTTTGTGCTGTCTGGTGAACCTGCCGCTGACCGACGGCCGCATCGGAGGACACGGTCCGCCAGGGCCGTGTCGAGGTCCGAGGGACCGTCCACAATCCCTGATCCTCTCCGCCCGCAGGCATCGCGGGAACGGCGGCCCGAAGTCAGGCCGCGTTACTTCTTCTTCGCCGCTTTCTTCTTCGCGGTCTTCTTCGCAGCCTTCTTCTTCATGACCTTCAGCTTCTGCTTCGCGTCGCCAAACGTCGCCTGCGCCTTGCCGCGAGTCTTCAGAGCCTTGCCCTTTGCCTGCAACATTTTGTTGCCCACGAGTTTGCCGGCGGCTTCCTTGATCTTGCCCTGCGCTTCTTTCACGCGGCCTTGAATCTGGTCTTTGTTAGCGGTCACGACTTGCTCCTGAATCGGTACGCCGGAAACCGGCCGGCACGCCGCACTGCGGGATACGAAAAAACGAGGTCTAACACCTGAGGATCTTCGCATCGAGTGCCTGTGGATGTTTGGACCGGCGCCCGCATGTCGTCAATACGTCGAGATACGGTAACGGCGCCGCCAGATGAAAGTCAGGAACCGGCGCTGCCGACCCTCTGCTGTCCTTCGCCGCGATGGCCTGAGCGTCAGCTACGCAACCGGAGCGGACACCAGGTGAAGCGCCACGTTCGGCCACGAGCGGCCTGCGCTGGTAGAATCAGCCCGCATTGACAATGCCGTTATGACAGGCTCAGCTGCATCTGCCGGACTTCCACGATGAAGTTAAGGGAACTTGGCCTGGATCGCTGGTTCACGGAAAAAGCCGGCGAACAGTGTGGGCCTGATCTGTCCATCGCCAGGGTCACCGCCGTTGATCGCGGACGGTACCTGGTTCGTGGCGAGGACGGCGAGGTGCCAGCCGAACTGACCGGCAAGTTCCTCCACCTCGCCGAGTCCGCCAGCGAACTTCCGTGCGTAGGTGATTGGGTGTGCGTGCATTACCGCGATGCCGGCGCGCAAGCCAGCATTCACCACCTGCTGCCGCGCCGATCCTTCCTTCGGCGCAAAACCGCCGGCCGCGACGTCGAGTTCCAGATGATTGCGGCCAACATCGACGTGGCGTTCATCGTGCAGGCCTGCCACTTCGATTTCAATGTCCGACGGCTGGAACGCTACCTCGTGATGGTCAGGGATGGGCATGTCGAGTCCGTGGTGCTTCTGACGAAGACGGATCTGGTCACCCCGGAAGAACTTGAACAGTTGATCGGTCGAATCCGAGTCATGGGGGTGGACGCGAAGATCGTCTGCATCAGCAACGTGACGGGCTCGGGCGTCGAGCAGGTTCGCGAACTCGTGGCTGCCGGCAAGACCTATTGCCTGCTCGGTTCATCGGGCGTTGGCAAGACGACGCTCATCAACCGCCTGCTCGGTGACGGCGCACTCGGAACCCGCGAGGTCAGCCATACGGGCGAGGGGCGTCACACCACGACACGGCGCCAGTTGATCGTGCTTGAGCACGGCGGGCTGTTGATCGACATGCCAGGCATGCGCGAACTGGGGATGCTTGGTGCCCGCGAAGGCATCGAGGAGACGTTCGCCGACATCAGCGCGCTTGCACTAATCTGCCGCTATCCCGACTGCCGCCACGATAGCGAACCGGGTTGCGAGGTTCGTGCCGCCATCACGCGCCACGAGCTGAGCGAAGCCCATCTGCGGAACTACCTGAAGTTGCGGAAGGAATCCGAATTCCACGACCTGTCCAGCACTGCTCGGCGCAAGAAGGATCGGGCATTCGGCCGGTTCGTACACGGCTACAAGAAGCAGCAGGACACGACACGCCGGAAGTAGACCGGCAGTTCCAGTTCGGCTGAGCGGGCTGCGGACGTACGGCCTGCATCGTATGTCGGATAGCGCCACAAGACCGTGAGCGACTGCTTTGGAGGATGCGCTTGGGACCAGTGCGGAGATGTGGCTCGGCATGCAGGCGAATGACGATCTTTGGGTGGCCCGCAAGCGCCGCCAAAGGTGCGGCGGCTGCCAAAGACAAAGCTCGCTGCCTGACGGATATCAGTACCGTAGGGCCAATACTTGCTGCAGAGGCCTTGGCGAGCCTCGCTTCAACCCAGCCAGCGCCGGAACCACCGTAGCGCCAGTTCCGCCACCTGTTCGAGCGTGCCCGGCTCCTCGAACAGATGGGTCGCGCCCGGAACGATCTCGAGCCGCGCTTCGCATTGCAGGAGCCGCAACGCCTGCTCGTTCAGTTCGATGACGACGGGATCCCGCGAGCCGACGATGAGCAACGTGGGCGCAGTCACGCGTGGCAATGCAGCGCCGGCCAGGTCGGGGCGTCCGCCCCTCGACACGATCGCGTGCACTTCGCATTCGACGCTCGCCGCAAGCGCCGCAGCCGCGCCCGTGCTCGCGCCAAAGTAGCCTGGCTGCAGGTTCGTGGCCCAGTCCTGGGATCCGACCCAGCGGGTCACGCCCGCCAGGCGGCGCGTCAGCAGATCGATGTCGAACCGCAAGCTCGCATCCCGCATGTCGCGTTCCTCTTCTTCGGCCGTGAGCAGGTCGAAGAGGAGGGTGCCGAGCCCGCCTGCCACGAGGTGGCTGGCGACGTAACGGTTGCGCGTGCTGAAGCGGCTGCTGCCGCTGCCGTGCGCAAACAGCACGACGCCTCGCGCAGCGTGGGGCAATACGACGTCGCCCTGCAGCACCGCGTCGCCGGCATCGATGGTCGCTGAAAATGACAGGGGATTCGCATCTCTCATCGGGTGAGTCCTGGAAACGCCTGCCCGCAACACATCAAGGCGGCTGTACGCAGATTCCGGCGGCCCGCCGTCGGGCGGGCCTGTTAACGTTACGAGGTGAGGAGGTCACGGAGAAGGTCGTTACCGACGAAACTCAGGTCGGGGTTTCCCTGACGCGAATCTTACCCGTGGCCGCGAACCGATGACTGACTCGCCGAGCTACGCTTCTGCTTCGCACCCCCGCGTTCGCAGCTGGGCCCGCGCTGCCGCATTCGTGCTGATCTGCGCAGCCCTCGCGCTCCTGCTTTCCGTCGACGGGGTCTACGCAAGCCTGCAGCGCGCGCTTGCTGCCGCAGAACCCCTGATTGCCGCGCACCCGTACCTGGGCGCCGTGGTATTCGTGCTGTTCGCCGCCGTATCGGCGATCCTGGCGTTTTTCTCGAGCGCCCTGCTGTTGCCGGCGGCCGTGTTCACCTGGGGCAACGCCGTCACGTTTTTCCTGCTGTGGCTCGGCTGGTTGCTCGGTGGGCTGTGCACTTTCGCGCTGGGTCGCGGGCTGCGCCGGTCGCAGGGAGACGCACCCAGGATTTCAGGCCAGTTCAATTTCTATCGCCAGCGTGCCCCGGATGAGATCACGTTCGTCCTGGTCCTGCTGCTGTGCCTGGCACTGCCTTCGGAAATCCCGGGCTACCTTTGCGGCTATCTGCGCGTTCGCCTGCGCACGTACTTCGCCGCGTTGGCCGTGGCAGAACTGCCGTACGCAGTCGGCGCCGTTCTGCTGGGCGAGGGCGTGGTCAATCGCCAGATCGCCTGGCTCATGGTCTGCGGGCTCGCAGGCGCTGCGCTCAGCCTCTATGCCTTGCGCGCGCTGCACCAGCGCCTTGATCAGCGATCCTGACCTACGCGCCCGTCTGAAGATACGTGGCGGCACGACGTGCCGCGACGGCAGCCGACAGGCCCCAGCTGAGGCCTTGCAGCCATCGCCGCGGGCGGATGATGACGACCGCTAAGATCACTGCACCGGCCAGCAGCAGCGGATGCGAGGCAGCCCGTCGAGCGACACCCACGGCCGCATCGACCTTGCGGAGCGAATAGGCGACGTCGCCGGCGCTGAGCGCGAGCTCCCGCCGTTGCAACTCGCTGCGTGCCATGAGCATGGCCCGCTTCGCGGCCAGTTCCTGCCTCCGGCTCATGGCGAAATCCGCTTGTCCAGCAGTTCCAGGTCCCGCTCGAGTTCATCGAGGGTTGACGACAGCAACCGTGACTGCCGTCGCGTTCGCTGCCGCACTGCCAGATACGCCACGGCAGCGAGCACGATGAAGCCGATGGCTACGCCGAGAGTGGCGGCCACGCGGTGCGTGTCCCAGTAAGCCGCAATCACCACGAGGCCGCTGAACACCAGCGCCAGGCTCGCGAGCGCAAGCACGAGTACGCCCCCCAGCAAGAGCGCGACGACGCGACGTACTTCTTCCTCGATCTCGGTGCCGAACAGCTCGACCCGCGTGTGCGCCATCGCGACGAGCGTCGTGATCAGTGCGCGTAGGGAATCGAACAGGCCGCCGGCGGTCCTGCCGGCTACGTCGGAATCGTCCATCGCGGTGCTCGCTGACAGCCGAACGCGCTCAGCGCCGGCCGAGCAGCAGTCCGACCAGGAACCCGACACCGGCGGCGACGCTGATCGACGGCCAGGGGTTCTCGTGCACGTAGGCGTTCGTCTTTTGGGCGGCTTCCCGGGCACGGGCCGCGACATCCTGTTCCAGCTCGCTCATGCGGACCCTGGCCTTGTGCAGGGACTCTT
>JBAVJR010000023.1:0-7836 GCA_049687855.1 Steroidobacteraceae bacterium
GGTCACGCTCGGCAGAACCCCTGGGCGCCCGGTAGCGGGCGGATTGATCCGGATCGAATTTGCATTATAGCGGGTGCGGCCCGTTCCGCCGTGCTTGTGGTTGCGGGCGGGATCGCGCCCGCATGACCGCTAGGCCGCGGCCCGGAACATCCGCAGCGAATCCCGCAGGACTTCGGGGCCCGCGCCGGGCCGTATCGCGTGCTCCGTCAGGTAACGGCGCCACGCCCGGGCGTTGGGCAACCCGGTAAAGAGGCCCTGGATATGGCGCAGCATGAGCGGCAGGCGATGGCCCTGCGCCAGCATGCGCTCGACGTAGTCGGCATAGAGTTCCACCACCCGCTCACGCGACGGCGGCACGAAGCCGGGGCCGAGCAAGTGCGCGTCGAGTTCGGCGAGCAGATAGGGCTCGTGGTAGACCTGCCGGCCGATCATCACGCCATCGAATTTCGGCAGCCACTCGCGCACCTGCGGCACGGTCTTGATGCCGCCGTTCAGGATCACCGTGAGCTCGGGGTGCTCGCGCTTCAGTCGCTCCGGCACTTCATAGCGCAGCGGCGGGATCTCGCGGTTCTCCTTCGGCGTGAGGCCCTGCAGGATGGCGTTGCGCGCGTGCACGATGAACACGTCGACGCCCGCTTGCTGCACGGCCAGCACGAACCACTCGAAGAAGCCGTAGTCCTCGAGCTCGTCGATGCCGATCCGGCATTTCACCGTGACAGGGACGCTGACGGCTTCGCGCATGGCGATCATGCACTCCGCGACGATCTCGGGCTCGGCCATCAGGCACGCGCCGAAGCGGCCACTCTGCACGCGATCACTCGGGCAGCCGACATTGAGGTTGACCTCGCGGTAACCGTACTGCTCGCCGAGCTTCGCCGCATTGGCGAGCATCCTCGGATCGGATCCGCCGAGCTGCAGCGCGACGGGATGCTCGAAGTCGTCGAACCCCAGCAGGCGGTCGAGGTGGCCGTGGACCAGCGCCTGCGCAGTCACCATCTCCGTGTACAGCAGCGAACGCGGACTCAGCAGCCGCAGCAGGTAGCGGCAGTGGCGATCCGTGTAGTCCATCATCGGGGCCACGGAAAGGCGCCGGTCGAGCACGCGTGCCGTCATCGCGCCGTCTCCACGACCAGCCAGTCCACGACCGCGCTGAACGCTTCCTGCTCGTCGGCACCCGACTGCAGCGCGCGCTCGAATATCCTGAGCTGCCGATGCGCGCTGGTGCCGCGCTCGAGGATCGCGCGCAGGCCTTCGATTTCGGGCAGGCAGCCGAGCTCGACCGCGTCCTCGCGCAGCAGATCGATGATCTCTTCCACGAGCTGCGCAAACGGGACGATGCGCTGGCGGCCGAGGTCGAGCAGGCCGGCATCGCAGGAATACCGCATCGCGCGCCAGCGGTTCTCGCCTATCAGCAGTTCGGGGTACGGACGCCACTGCTGGTTGTCGCGACGCAGGCGATACAGCTTGCGCATCAGGCACAGGTTCAGCGCTGCCAGCCGCACCGAGTCCTCGAGCGAAGTGCACGAGTCCATCACGCGCGTCTCGAGCGTGGGGTACCGCGCGCTCGGACGCAGGTCCCACCAGATCCGCGACGTGTCCGCAATGATGCCGGTCTCGATCAGCATGTCCGTGTGGCGACGATACTCGTCCCAGCTCGCGAACTTCTCGGGCAACCCGGTGCGCGGAATGCCGTTGAAGATCATCAGGCGGAACGACATCAGGCCGGTACGCTCCCCTTCCCAGAACGGCGAGCTGCACGAAAGCGCCAGCAGGTGCGGCAGGAAATACCGGGCCTGGTTCATCAGGTCGATGCGCAGTTCGTCGTCGTCGATGCCGACGTGCACGTGCAGGCCGCAGATCATCATGCGGCGCGCCACGCCCTGCATTTCCTCGAGCAGCGCGACGTAGCGCTCCTTGTCGGTTCGCTGCTGCTTGGACGACAGCGAGAACGGATGGCTCGCCGACGCTATCGGCGCCAGCCCGAACCTGGCGGACTCCTCGACCACGGCGCGTCGCAACCCGGTCAGCGACGCGCGCGCCTCGCCGATCGTGCGGCACACGGGCGTGGCAACCTCGATCTGGGAGCGCAGGAACTCCGGAAAGGCGCGGCCCTCGGTGCGCTCGTGCAGCGCGGAGAACAGTTCGGGCGGCGGATCGACCGCGACCGCGCGCGTGTCGACGTCGACCAGGAGGTATTCCTCCTCGACGCCGATGGTGAACGGCGGCGCGTGATCAGGCACGGGGCGCCACCTTCGCGAGCAACTGCAACGACTGCGGCTCGGCCAGGATCTCGCCGATCATGCGGGCCAGCAGGCGCACCCAGCGCTCGATGCCCGCGGGTGAGCTCAGCAGGTCCTGCCGGACCTCGAGGCAGACATGGGGCAGGCCGTGGGCCTTGGCATGGTGGTCGATCGTGTAATTGGCGGGGTGCTTGCCGCTGTAGGGCTCGTTGTCGCCGATCAGGAGCCCCTTCTGCGCCCTGAGCCGATGCAGCAGTCGCAGCGCATTGGCCTCGTCACGGTCCCACAGCACGCCCGCATGCCAGGGCCGCGTGTTGCCGGCCAGGGCCGGCGAAAAACTGTGCACGGCGATCAGCATTGGCACGACGCCGCGGCTGCGGAACCCACGCACCATGGCCTCGATGCACCCATGGTACGGATCGAAGAAGGACGCGAGCCGCACGCGGCGATCGTCATCGGTCAGAGACTGGTTGCCGGGGATGGTCCAGCCGTCGCTTTCCTTGCGGAAGGCCTCCTCGTCGTCCGGAGAGCGGTTGCAGTCCACGACCAGGCGCGAATAGCCAGCCAGCACCGCCGGGGCGTCCAGCGCGTGGGCAAGGCCCCGGGCGAGTTCCCCCGCCCCGATGTCCCAGGCGATGTGCTGCCAGCTGGGCAGTTCGGGCAGTCCGAGCCGGCCCAGGACCCGCGGAAACGCTCGGCTGGCATGGTCACAGACGACCAGGGCCGGCGCCAGCCCATGCTCCTCCAGGACGACGAACGGCGCGGGGTCGCCCGGGCCGAAAGCGGGCACGGCAGCAGGCGTCTTGGGCGGCGTGGCTTCCATCGGGCACGAAGTTTACACGGGCTCCTGCCCCCACTCCCGCTTCAGCGGGAGCGGGCCGGGGTGAGGGCCTTGCTCCGGGACCCGCGCCGGGCAGGCCGGCCGGCTGCCCACGTCGTGACGGGGCGGTCCCAAAGAGGTGACGCCCGTCACAACAGGTTCATTCCTGACGGTCATAACATTCGGCGATGCCCGTTCGTGCGGGCGACGGATCGTTGCGTTCCATGAGCCTGCACCCGCGACTGAAGCAGCAGTTCGACGACTCCCGCGAGGAAGGCGGGCATCTCAACCTGCGCAAGCTCCTGCACGCCATCAGTGACGCATATGCGGACTGGGACGAGGAACGCAAGGGCGTCGTGCACTCGATGCGGCTGCTGGCAGACGAGACCGGTGCGCTCACGCGCGAATTGAGGGAGAGTGCAGCGGCGCAGCTGCAGGTCATTCTCGACCACGTCAAGGACGCGATCATCACCGTCGACGAGACGGGTCTCATCGAAACGCTGAACACGACCGGCGAACGGGTCTTCGGCTATGGCGAACAGGACATTCGCGGCAAGCAGCTCGATCTCCTGATTCCGTCACTGGCGCACCTCCCCCGCATCGCCGAGACGCTCGAGGAACTGGCGACATCCGTCGACAATACCCAGGCCGACCTCAAGCCGCGCGAGAGCAAGGGCCGGCACCGGGACGGAACCCTGTTCGACGCCGAAATCGGCGTGAGCAAGGTGCGGCTCGACAGCCGCGAGTTCTTCGTCGTCTGCATGCGCGAAACCACCGCCCGCAAGGCGTCGGAAGCGGCGATTCGCGAGAGCGAGGCCCGCTATCGCACACTGGTCGAGAACGCGCCGGAGGCAATCGTCGTGCTCGACATGGATGCCGGCCGGTTCGTCGAGTGCAACGAGAACGCCGTGCGCTTCTTCAAGATGACGCGCGATGAGCTGCTGGCCGTCGGTCCGGAGCAGATCAGCCCCCCGTTCCAGCAGGATGGCTCGCCGTCCTTCGGCGTAGCCCGCGGCCACATCGATCGTGCGCTCGCCGGCGACGCGCCGTATTTCGAATGGCTGCACCGCGACGCACTCGGCCACGACATTCCCTGCGAAGTGCGGCTGGTGCGACTGCCTTCCTCGGGCAGGCGCCTGATTCGTGGCAGCATCATCGACATCACCGAACGCAAGCGCAGCGAAATGCTGTCCGCGGGCGACCGGCGCGTGTTCGAGAGAATCACGAGCAATGCCGACCTGACCGCCACGCTCGAAGCCATCACGGAGACGGCCGAGAAAGTCACCCCGGATGCGCGCTGCACGGTATCGGTCTACGAAGCCGAAACCAATACGCTGCACCACGTGGCCGGCATGCGCCTGCCGCAGGGCTACCTGAACGCGAAGCGGCGCCTGGAGATCGGGCCACGCAACGGTTCCTGCGCTGCGGCGATCTTCCTGCACCGCCAGGTGATCGTTGCGGAAATCACGCGCGACGCGCTCTGGGAGCACCTGCGCGCGCCGGCTGTCGCAGCCGGGCTGCGGGCCTGCTGGTCGACGCCGATCCGCGCATCGGACGGCCGCATGCTCGGCACGGTCGCGCTGTATTTCAGCCAGCCGCGCAGCCCGCTCGGCCGGGACTTCGAATTGATGGGACGCCTGACCGCGCTCGCGGCGATCGCCATCGAGCGCAAACGGTCGGAGGAAGCGCTGCGCCACAGCGAAGCGCAGTACCGCAGTCTGTTCGAAAACGTCATTGAAGGCGTGTACCGCTCGACGGTCCAGGGCCGCTTTGAGGCGGTGAATCCGGCGCTGGCGCACATGCTCGGGTACGACACCGTCGATGACCTGCTGACAGCCGCGGACATGGCCACGGTGTTCGTGGACCCGAACGAGCGCGACCACACCGTCACGGCCCTGCACCGCGAAGGCGTCATCCGCGACGCGGAATGCCAGCTGCGGCGCCGCGACGGCACCCGGATCACGGTGCTGATCAATGCACGCGTGATCCGCGGCGCGGAATCCGGGATCACGGGCTACGAAGGCACGATCACCGACATCACCGTGCGCAAGCGCGCGGAACTGCAGCTGTACGAGGAAAAGGAAAAGGCGCAGGTCACGCTGCAGTCGATCGGCGACGCGGTCATTACGACGGACGCCGACGGGCGCGTCGAATACCTGAACCCGGTGGCCGAGGAACTTACCGGCTGGGAATCGCGGGAAGCGTCCGGCCGACCGATCGCCGAGGTGTTCCATGTGATCGCGGAAACGACGCGCCAGCCGGTCGACAGCCCGATCACCCGCTGCCTGCGCGAAGGCCGCGTGGTCGAGATGACAGAGCCATCGCTGCTCGTGAACCGTCGCGGGCAGGAAATCTCCATGCAGGACTCCGCTGCGCCGATTCGCGACCGGACAGGCCGGCTGATCGGCGTCGTCATGGTCTTCCACGACGTGAGCCAGGAGCGCCGGTTGCAGCGCGCGCTGTCCTACCAGGCGACCCACGATGCACTCACTGGCCTGATCAATCGCCGCGAATTCGAACATCGCATCAACGAGACGCTGCAGGCCTCGCGCTCCGATTCAGGGATCCGCCACGTCGTGCTGTACCTGGACCTGGACCAGTTCAAGGTGGTCAATGACACCTGCGGTCACCAGGCCGGCGACCGGCTGTTGAAACAGGTCACGAGCGTCCTGCAGACCCGCATCCGGGCCTCCGACACGCTTGCCCGGCTCGGTGGCGACGAATTCGGCGTATTGCTGCTCGACTGCAGCCTCGACCGGGCGCAGCGCATCGCCGAGGGCCTGCGCCAGGCGATCTGCGATTTCCGCTTCGTCTGGCAGGACCGGATCATGAACGTCGGCGTCTCGATCGGCCTCGCTGAGATGAGCGGCGATGGCGAGACTCTGTCGACGATCTTGAGCGCGGCAGACGTGGCGTGCTACACGGCGAAGGAATCGGGCCGCAACCGCGTACACACTTACCACCAGGGCCACGTCCCCGAACGCCTGCGCGAGATGCAGTGGGTTTCCCGCATCAATCGCGCGTTCGAAGAAGACCGCCTGGTGCTGTATTGCCAGCCGATCGTGCCGATCCGGGCAGGCGCCGAGGCCGTGCGCCAGTTCGAACTGCTGCTGCGCATGCGCGACGAGAACGGCCAGCTCGTGCAGCCGGCGGAGTTCATCCCGGCGGCAGAACGATTCAACCTCATGCCGTCGCTCGACCGCTGGGTCGTGCGGCAGGCGTGCCAGCACCTTGCGCACAAGCGTTCCGACGGCCTGTCGCGGGCACCGTACACGCTCACGATCAACGTCTCGACGACGACGATCAATGACGAGCAATTCCTCGATTACGTCATCGGCGAGATGGCCGCTGCGGACCTGGGCCCCGGCGCGCTCTGCTTCGAGTTGACCGAAAACACGGCCATGACCAGCCTCGCCGCGGCGACGCATTTCATCCACGAGCTGCGCAAGCGTGGCTGCAGGTTCTCGCTCGACGATTTCGGCAGCGGATTCTCGTCGTTCCTGTTCCTGAAGAACCTGCCGGTGGACTACATCAAGATCGACGGCAGCTTCGTGCACAACGTGGCGCAGGACGCCATCGACCGCAGCATGGTCGAGGCCATTACCCAGATCGGCCGCACCATGGGCATCGCGACCATCGCCGAGCGCGTGGACTCCGCCGAGGTGCTGAATCAGCTGGCCGAACTCGGCGTGCAGTACGCACAGGGCCATTTCATCGCTTCGCCGCAGCCGATCACGGCGCTCGCAGCGCTGGTGGCCTCCGCGCCGGAAGCCGCGACGACGTGGCATGGCAGTGACGTCGACCTCAAGGTCGGCTGATACGTCACTTCTTGACGTTTGAGCGGGAGAGGTCGCGCACGGGAGACCTCGGAGCGCGGGCAAAGACCGAGCCCGCTGCAACGCGAGCCGCCAATGCTTCCTGGCGTCCCGATACGAGTCTCACTCCGACTCGGAGACCCGGCCCGACCGCTTGCGATCCAGCTCCTTGAGCGCCCGCTTGCGGATGCGGATCGACGACGGCGTGATCTCGACCAGCTCATCGTCCTCGATGAACTCCATCGCCTGCTCGAGCGTGTAGCGGATCGGCGTCGTCAGCACGATGTTCTCGTCCTTGCCCGCCGCGCGCATGTTCGTGAGCTTCTTGCCCTTGAGCGGATTGACGACCAGGTCGTTCTCGCGGCTGTGGATGCCGATGACCTGGCCTTCGTAGACTTCGTCGCCGTGCGCGCACATCAGCTTGCCGCGCTCCTGCAGGTTGAAGAGCGAATAGCCGAGCACGGTGCCCTGCCCGTTCGAGATCATGACGCCGTTCTGGCGACTCGCAATCTCGCGCTCGGACACCGGGGCGTAGTGATCGAACACGTGGAACAGCAGGCCCAGGCCCGACGTCATCGTGCGGAACTCGGTCTGGAAGCCGATCAGGCCGCGCGCCGGGATGATGTAGTCGAGACGCACGCGGCCCTTGCCGTCCGGGTGCATCGCCTGCAGCAGGCCGCCGCGGCTGCCGAGCGCCGTCATCACGGCGCCCTGGCTCGAGTCCTCGATGTCGACGGCCAGGATTTCGTACGGCTCGTTCTTGACGCCGTCGATCACCTTGATCACTACGCGCGGGCGCGAAACGGCGATTTCATAGCCTTCGCGCCGCATGTTCTCGAGCAGCACGCCGAGGTGCAACTCGCCGCGGCCGTAGACCTGGTACTTGTCCGGGTCGTCCGTCTCCTCGACGCGCAGCGCGACATTGGTCAGCGCCTCGCGGAACAGTCGCTCGCGGATCTGG
>JBAVJR010000024.1:0-5796 GCA_049687855.1 Steroidobacteraceae bacterium
CCCGCTCACATCCCGAGCGACAACTCCTGCGACAACTGCCATTCGCCGCTGGCCTGGAAGCCGGCGCGCTTCGACCACACCGGCGTCACGAACAACTGTGCAAGCTGCCACGACGGTGTCAAGGCGCAGGGCAAGCCGACGGCGCACATCGCCAGCGGCAACACGTGCGAGTCCTGCCACGCCGTGGCGATGTGGAAGCCGGCAACCCGCGTCGACCACACCCAGGTGACGGGGACCTGTGCCAGTTGCCACGACGGCACCAAGGCGACCGGCAAGGGTGTGAACCACATCCCGACCAGTGGCGAGTGCAGCACGTGCCACGCAACGCTCGCGTGGAAGCCTGCAACGTTCTCGCACGCCGGCATCACCGGCGGCTGTGCCAGCTGCCATGACGGCATCAAGGCGCCGGGCAAGAACGCGACGCACCTGTTCACGTCGTCGACCTGCGAAGCCTGCCACTCCGTGACGACCTGGAAACCCGCGACCCGCGTCGATCACGCGCAGGTGCAGGGCTCGTGCTCGAGTTGCCACAACAACGTCAAGGCAATGGGCAAGCCGGCGACGCACGTCGCCACGACGTCCGAGTGCGGCATGTGCCACAGCACGGTGGCGTGGAAGCCGGCCACCGGTTTCAGCCACGACGGCGTCACCGGCAACTGCTTCAGCTGCCATAACGGCGTGAACGCGACGGGGAAGAACGCCAATCACCTGCCGACCAGCAATGCCTGCGAGTCCTGCCATACCCCCACCGGCTGGAAGCCGGCGGCGAAGGTGGACCACACGCAGGTGATCGGCACGTGCTTCTCGTGCCACAACGGCACGCTGGCCGGGGGCAAGAACACGGGCCATATCGCGAGCGACAACGCTTGCGACAGTTGCCACCAGTCGACCGCGTGGAAGCCGACGATCCGGGTCGATCACGCGCACGTCACCGGCACATGCTCGAGCTGCCACGACGGCGTGAAGGCGCCCGGCAAGCCCACGACGCACGTGCCGACGACAGCAGAGTGCGGCAGCTGCCACTCGACGCTGGCCTGGACCCCGGCGAAGGTGAACCACACCAACATCACGAACTGCAAGGGCTGCCACAACGGCACCAATGCGACGGGTCCGTCGACCGGCCACATGACTTTCCCGGTCAACAACTTCGACTGCAACCAGTGCCACAGCACGACGGCCTGGTCGCCGAACGCGTTCAAGCACCGAGTGGGTGGCGGTTACCCGGGGGATCACCGTGTGGCGCTCACCTGCAAGAGCTGCCACGCCACCAACACGGACGCCGCCACCTGGCGCACAGCGGCTTACAAACCGGACTGTGCCGGTTGCCATTCCAGCAAGTTCAAGCCCGATCCGCACACCAAGTTCGGCAACACGAAGTACACCGTCAGCGAACTGCGCAACTGCTCGGGCGCGTGCCACGTATATACGGACTCGACGCTCACGAAGATCCTGAAGAGTCGCGCCGGTCCGCAGCACCGCGTGACGGACACGGAATTCCACTGATGCGCTGCCGACCGCGAGTTCTGCTCGTCGCGGGGGCCGTCCTGTGCAACCTGGCGGCCACACCGCTCTGGGCACAGGGCCGCATCATCGAGGACGTCGTGGCGAGCGAGCAGCGTGGGTATGTGTCCGTCACGCTGCTCTTCAGCTGTTCGATGCGATACATGTCGCACACACCGGCTACCGATGGCGAGGCATTGCAGGTCCGCTTCTCGGCTGGCCCGGATTGCGGCCGGACAACTGCTTCGGAACCGCAGCCGCTGCTGGCTGGCGCGGCTGGTTACGTGCGCTCGGTCGACGTCGTGCGGCCGTACGGCTCGGATGTCGAGGTACGCATCGGCTGGTCGAAGTCCGAGACGTTCGTGCTGACGCCTTCGATCGACGGGCGGCTGTTGCGAGTCAGGTTGCTGCGCACCGAGACACCACGGGTGACGGTGAAGGAGATGCCGCAGGGCGTCTCCACGTACGCCGTGAACCTGGCCTCGTCGACCACACCGTTCACGCCCGATGCGCTCGCAGCCGCCGCGAAGACCGTGGGCACGCGCACCTACGTTTCCGAGACGGTTGTCGACGAGCAACGCTGGTACCGGCTGCGGGCCGGGCCTTTCGTCAACGAGGCGGCAGCGAAGCAGGCGCTCGCCAATTCGCGCAGCGAATTCCCGAAGTCCTGGGTAGCGATCTCGGATGACGATACGCTCAACGAGATCGGCATCCCGTCGGGCGTGGCGACCGTGCGGTCGACGTCCCCGCAAGTCAACGCGTCGATGACGCCGGATGAAATCAAGCAGACCCTGGCCCAGGCCAAGGACGCCTTCCGCCACAAGAACTACGTCACGGCGATCCCGCTGCTGACGCAGCTCACGCAGCAACCCGAGTTTCCACAGCGTGCAGACGCCCAGGAAATGCTGGCGCTTGCGCGCGAACGCAGCGGCCAGGTCGCGCACGCCAAGGCCGAGTACGAGGACTACCTGCAGCGCTATCCGACCGGCGACGGTTCCACACGCGTGCGCAAGCGTCTGCAGGCATTGGCATGGGCCACCCGTCCTGGACGCAATGGAGCGACGGGCAGCGACGGGGACGAGTCCCCATGGCGGGTCTACGGCGGCTTTTCGCAGATCTACCGCCAGGACCAGAGCCACATCGAGAGCGGCCTCGCGAGCAGCGACCTGACGACTCAGGACGCCCTGCTCAACGACGTGAGTCTCGTTGCGCGCCGCCACGGCGAGCGCTTCGACTTCACGACCCGCGCGAGCGCGGGCTACAGCTACGACATGCTCGCGGACGGGCCGGGAAGCCAGTCCCGCGTATCGATGTTGTTTGCCGAGTTCGCCGACCGCGTTGCGGGCTGGTACGCCCGCCTCGGCCGCCAGGCCGGCGGCTCGGCCGGACTCATGGGGACGTTCGACGGGATGCAGGCGGGGTACCAGTTGTGGCCCCGGCTGCGTGTCAATGGCTTCTTCGGCTTCCCGGTGGATTCGACACGCGAAGGGCCGGACAGCGAGCGCAAGTTCGTCGGCGTATCGGCAGATGTCGGCACGCTCGCCAACGCCTGGGATCTCTCGTTCTATGCAGTGGACCAGCAGTATTCCGGCGTGACGGATCGGCAGGCGCTCGGTACCGAAGTGCGGTACTTCCGGCCCGGGATCACCGTGGTCGGGCTCGCGGATTTCGACGTGCACTACAGCACGCTCAATACCGTGCTGCTGCTGGGTACATTCGCGCTGCCCGCGCGCTGGACGCTGAATCTGAACCTCGATCACCGCAAGAGTCCGGGCCTGTCGGCGCGCAATGCCATGATTGGCCAGCCCGTGCGCCGGTTCGACGAACTGTTCGGCCTGTACACGCCCCAGCAGATCGAGCAACTTGCGCTCGACCGCACTTCCGAGTCGAAGGTGTATTCGGCGGGCGTCTCCCGACCCTTCGGCGAACGCTGGCAGTGGTCGCTCGATGCGTCGACCATGACGCTCGGCTCGACGCGCGAATCGGGCGGGGTGGCGGCGACGCCTTCGTCGGGTACCGACACTGCAGTCTCGACGCAGGTCCTGGGCTACGGCTTGTTCGGCCGCGGCGACGTCACGTCGCTGGGACTGCAGTATCAGACGGGAGAGAGCGCGCAGATGCTTTCGCTCGGCGTCGGCACGCAGTTGCCGATCGGCGAGCGCTGGCGCGTCGGCCCCCGGCTGCGCCTGGATCAACGCAAGCTCGAGAGCGACCGCTCGACCTCGCTGGTGTATTCACCGGCACTACGGGCGGAAATGCGCGGCAAGCACCTGACGTTCGAAGTGGAAGGCGGGGCCGAGATCGGATCGCGCGACATGGGCACGACCTCCGAAGACTCGTCCCGTTACTATTTCAGCCTTGGCTATCGGTATGACTTCTAGCGGCGGTTCCCGCGACGACGCGACCAGGTTCTGCAGGTCGGTCTCGATCGCACTGGCAACGGGAGCAGTGCTCGCTGCGATCCTCATGGCAGGCTGCGCGAGCGAGCAACCGTCCGGTCCACGCGAATACCTCGACGAACGCACCGCCGCGACGATCACGGTCGCCGGCGAGTCCATGGTCTTCGCCTGCGACCGCCCCGAGCTCGGAGTGAACGCGCGCGATTACGTCACGCTGACTGCCGTGGACGTCAACACCTCCGGCCGGCACGCCACGCATCTCGTGGGTTATGCCTGGTCTACGCTGGACAAACGCGCCGTCGAGGAAGGCGACAGCCACTACGAGATCATTGCCGACGACCGTACGCTGCCGCTGCAGCCGATGCCGGACGGGTTCCGTCCGATCGGCGTCAATGAGCCGCCGATTCCAGTCCCTTCACGCAGCGCGCTGCCGCTCGCGGCACCGATCACACGCGACCAGCTGCAGTTCCTGCGGGACACGCCCGGTGCGTACGTAGCGCGAACGCGCGATGGCGTCCTGGAGCGGTTCGACCTCTGGAGTGCCCCGCGACGCTGACCGCCCGCGGGCTGGTTCGGCCCGCCGGCGGCGACTCGTTTCTTGGTACTGTGTGCCCCAGGGATCTTGTGAACTCCACGAAGACCGACATGACGATGCCTCGGTACCAACAGCCGCCATGCGCGCAACCCATGGACCTGACCAGGTCAAATCGATGCTGATCGCCTACACCCGTGAAGTCAGTCCGACGCTCGCCGATTGCGAACTCACGCACCTCGAGCGTGAGCCGCTGGACGTCGCCGGCGCGCGGGCCGAGCACGCGGTGTACGAGTCGGTGCTCGAGCGCCTCGGCGCCAGGGTGCGGCGGTTGCCATCGACACCGCAGTTGCCCGACGGCGTCTTCGTCGAAGACGCGGCCGTCGTGCTCGACGACGTGGCTGTCATCGCCCGGCCGGGCGCACCTTCAAGGCAGCCGGAGACAGCGTCCGTCGAGGCTGTGCTCGCCGCGCATCGACCCCTCATTCGCATTCGCGCGCCCGCGACCCTCGACGGCGGAGACGTGCTGGTCGCCGGGCGCAAGATATACATCGGCCTGTCGACGCGCACGACTCGCACTGCGATCCAGCAACTGGCAGAGCAACTCGCGCCGTATGGCTACGAAGTGATTCCGCTGGCTTTCACAGGCTGCCTGCATCTGAAGTCAGCGGTGACGCGCGTCGCCGACGACCTGGTGCTGCTGAATCCGGCCTGGGTCGCAGCAGACGCTTTCACCGGTCATCGGGCGCTGGCGGTCGATCCTGCCGAACCGCATGCCGCGAATGCCCTGGCGCTGGGCGGCGCGGTGATCCATCCGCTGCAGCATGCCCGCACCCGCGCACGACTCGAGTCCGCGGGACTGACGGTCGTGACGGTGCCGCAGGTGGAACTGGCCAAGGCCGAAGCGGGCGTCACCTGCTGCAGCCTCCTGGTCGAGATCTCCTGAACCCCCGTTCCACGGGATCTGCGCAGCTGACGAATCTGTCCGCATGGCGGGCTCGTATTGCAGCGCCACGTGCATGCAACCGTCGGACCGGACTATGCTCGCGCGGTCGCGACCCCCGGTCGCAATTCACTGGGCAGGGAAAACCGATGTCGACTTACAAAGCGGGTTGCATGTGTGGCGCAGTCCAGCTCGAGATCACGGGTGATCCGGCCGTGCAGGCCTTCTGTCACTGCAGTTCGTGCCGCGGCTGGTTGAGCGCGCCCATCCACGCGGCCGCGCTCTGGCCCGCGACGAGCGTGAAAGTCACGAAAGGCGCCGACAACCTCGGCCTCTACAAGAAGACGGAGAACAGTCACCGCCAGTTCTGCAAGAGCTGCGGCGCGGCAGTCCTCGTCGGTCACCCGGGGATGGGCATGGTC
>JBAVJR010000025.1:0-13016 GCA_049687855.1 Steroidobacteraceae bacterium
GAGGAAGCCAATATTCTCTCGGCCATGCTCGCAAAGCGCCTCGGTGCGCGGCGCGTGATGGCGCTGATCAGCCGACCAGCCTATGCCGACCTCACGGCAATGGGCGAAATCGACGTCGCGATCTCCCCGCAGACGGTCACGATCGGCTCGCTGCTGGCGTACGTGCGGCGCGGCGACGTCGTGCAGGTGCACTCGCTGCGGCGTGGCGCGGCCGAAGCCATGGAAACCATCGCGCACGGCCTGCGCGGCGGCAAGGTGGTCGGCCGCCCGATCGAGGACATCCGGCTCCCCGACGGCGTGAAGATCGTGACCATCGTGCGTGGCGAGCAGGTGATCATGGCGCACCACGAC
Source organism: Steroidobacteraceae bacterium (assembly GCA_049687855.1). Classification (GTDB taxonomy): domain Bacteria; phylum Pseudomonadota; class Gammaproteobacteria; order Steroidobacterales; family Steroidobacteraceae; genus RPQJ01. The sequence goes on from JBAVJR010000025.1 coordinate 352, forward strand.
ACCGTCATCGAGAACGGCGACCACGTGATCCTCTTCCTTTCCGACAAGCGGCACGTGGAGCAGGTCGAGCGCCTGTTCCAGAGCTGAGCCTGGCCGCGACGCGCCATCGCCCCGATGCTTGCAGTCATCAACGTCCTCGGGTCGATGCTGATGCTCTTCAGCGTCACGTACGTCCTGCCGATGGTCACGTCGCTGATCTATCGGGACGGCATGCTCCTCGATTTCGTCTACGCTGCCGTGATCTGCGTAACCGCCGGCGCCGCGATGTTCGTGCTCACCATGCGGCACAAGCGTGAGCTGCGTTCGCGGGACGGGTTCCTGCTGGTCACGCTGGCCTGGGTCTTCATGTCGGCCATCGCAACGGTGCCCTTGTTGATCGCGCTGCCGGGCCTGACTTTCACCGACGCATTCTTCGAGACGATGTCGGGGCTCAGCACCACGGGCGCGACGGTGCTGACCGGCCTGGACACGATGGCGCCATCCCTGAACATGTGGCGCGCGACGCTGCACTGGTTCGGCGGCATGGGCATCATCGTCCTCGCCGTCGCAATCCTCCCGCTGCTGGGCGTGGGCGGCATGCAGCTGTACAAGGCAGAGACGCCGGGCCCCGTCAAGAACGAGAAGCTGACCCCGCGAATCACGCAAACGGCGAAGGCACTGTGGGTGGTCTACCTGCTGCTGACAACGCTCTGCGTGCTGGCGCTGCGCGTGGCGGGCATGAACTGGTACGACGCGGTCTTCCACGCGTTCTCGACGCTCAGTCTCGGCGGGTTTTCGAACCATGACAGCAGCATTGGCCATTACAACTCGGTCGCCATCGAGCTGGTGCTGGTCTTCTTCATGCTGGTGTCGGCGTTGAATTTCTCGCGCCACTTCATCGCCTGGCAGCAGAAGAGCCTGCGGACGTACCTGACGGACGTCGAGGCCAGTGGAATGCTGCGGCTGGTGGCGACAGCCGTGCTGGTGGTGACGCTCTACATCTGGGCAGCGGGCGTATACCCGGACTTCATGACCGCGCTGCGCTACGTCACGTTCAATCTCGTGGCGATGGCGACGACGTGCGGCTTCGCCACGCAGGATTATGCAGCGTGGCCGGTCTTTGCGCCGATGGTCATCGTGATGCTGTCCTGCTACACCTGCAACACGGGCTCCACTGGTGGCGGCATCAAGATGTTCCGCTCGCTCGTGCTCTTGCGGCAGGCGATGCGCGAACTGTTCCTGCTGGTTCACCCGCAGGCGGTGACACCGGTCAAGATCCGCAACCAGGTGGTGTCGAACCACATCGTGTTCGCGGTGCTCGCGTTCGTGGTGCTCTACTTCGGCACCGTAGTCACGCTCACTTTCATGCTGCTGGCAAGCGGCATGGACTTCATCAGCGCGTTCACGGCGATCATCGCGACGATCAACAATGCGGGGCCCGGTCTCGGCGTGGTCGGGCCTTCCAGCAACTACCAGGGCCTCACCGACTTCCAGACCTGGGTCTGCTCGCTGGCGATGCTGCTCGGGCGCCTGGAGATCTTCTCGGTGCTGGTGCTGCTGACACCGACGTTCTGGCGCAAGTGAGCGGGGACCGATGGCCAGGCGCAGGAAACTGAATCGCAAGTCACGGCAGAAGCTGCAGCGCGGCTTTGCCATCCTCGCGCTGCTGGCGCTGCTCGCCCTGATCGTCCTCGTCGCCGCGCTCGACCGGCGCGTCACACAGCAGTTCGAGGGCCGTCGCTGGACGCTGCCTGCGCGCGTGTATGCACAGCCCCTCGAACTCTACGCCGGCCAGGACCTGTCGTCGGCCCGCTTCGCCCAGGAGCTCGAGCGCCTCGGTTACATCCCGCAGACGCCGGTGGATCGCCCGGGCACGTTCCGCCGCAAGGGCGACTCGGTCGACGTCTACGTCCGCGGGTTCCGCTTCTCCGACCAGACGCAGCCCGCGCAGCAGCTACACGTCGGTTTCGACGGTGAAGCGATTGCGTCGCTGGCGGGCCCAGACGGTGCCGACGTGCCCGTATTCCGCCTCGATCCACTGCTGATCGGCAGCATCTTTCCGATTCACGGCGAGGACCGGATCATCGTCTCGCCGGCCGAAGTCCCGCCGCTGCTGCCGGAAGCGCTGAAGGCCGTGGAGGACCGCAAGTTCGAATCGCACCACGGCGTGAATCCGCTCGCGATCCTGCGCGCGTTGTTCGTCAACGTGCGCGCGGGGCAGGTCGAGCAGGGCGGCAGCACGCTTACCCAGCAGCTGGTGAAGAGCTATTTCCTCAACAGCCAGCGTACGCTGCGACGCAAGGGCGAGGAAGCGATCATGGCGTTCATTCTCGAATCGCGGTTCGAGAAGGCGGACATCATGAACGCCTACATCAACGAGATCTACCTGGGCCAGGACGGCCGCCGCGCGGTGCACGGCTTTGGGCTTGCGAGCCAGTTCTATTTCGGCAAGCCGCTGGCCGAGCTCAACCTGCCCGAGGTCGCCCTGATGGTCGCGATCGTGCGCGGGCCGTCGTACTACGATCCGCGGCGTCAGCCGGAGCGGGCGCGCGAGCGCCGTAACCTGGTGCTGAAGGTGCTCGCCGAGCAAGGCGTCGTAAAGCCCGCAGCAGCGGAGCGCGCCATGAGGGCGCCGCTCGGCATCACCGACAACGCGGGCCGCTCCGCGAATTATTTCCCGGCCTTCCTCGACCTGGTACGGCGCCGCCTGCGGGAGGACTACCCGGAAGAGGCCCTCACCGAGACCGGCCTCACTGTCTTCAGCACGCTCGATCCCCTGCTGCAGGAAAAGGCCGAGATCGCGCTGAGTGACGAGCTTGCCCGGCAGGACCAGGGTAGCCGCAAGGCAGCGCGCGGCCTCGAAGGCTCCATGGTCGTGACGACTCCGCAGACCGGTGAGGTCGTCGCCGTGGTCGGTGGCCGTCGCGCATCATTCGACGGCTTCAACCGCGCGCTCGACATGAAGCGGCCGATCGGCTCGCTCGCCAAGCCGATGGTCTACCTCGCCGCGCTGCAGTCGGGCCGGTACACGCCGGCGTCGGTCGTGATGGACGAACCGATCGAATACAAGCTCGAAAGCGGCGACGTCTGGAAGCCCAACAACTACGACAAGAAGATCCACGGGCCGGTCACGCTCGTGCGCGGACTCACGCAGTCCTACAACCTCGCGACCGTCAACCTGGGCCTGGACGTGGGCCTCGGGCCGGTCGCCAGGACCTATGTGCAGCTTGGGCTCGACGAGGCGCCGCCGAAGTACGCGTCGATCCTGCTCGGCACCGCGCAGCTGAATCCAGTCGAAGTCGCGCAGCTGTACAACACGCTGGCGAATGGCGGCTTCCGTTCGCCGTTGCGCGCCGTGCGTGCGGTGATCGACGAAAGCGGCAAGGCGCTCAAGGCGCCTGAGCTCGAGGTCACCGAGGCGGCGCCGGCGGAAGCGGTGTATGCGCTCGACCGCATGCTGATCGAGGTCTTCGAGCGTGGCACGGCGCGGCCCGCGAAAAAAGCGCTGCCGCCGGGCCTGGTCGTCGCGGGCAAGACCGGGACGTCGAACGATTACCGCGACAGCTGGTTCGCCGGCTTCTCGGGCGGTCACGTGATCGTGGTGTGGATGGGACACGACGACAACGCCACGACCGGTCTTACCGGCACGACCGGCGCATTGCAGGCGTGGACGCGCCTGATGGCCTCGATCTCGACGACCTCGTTCGAGCCGCTGATGCCCGAAGCGGTCGAGGATCGCTGGATCGATTACTACTCGGGGCTCGAGACGTCGCCATATTGTTCCGGCTCGGCCGTAAGAATGCCGTTCGAACTCGGGACGGGGCTGTACCCGAACCCGGCGTGCCCGCCGAGCACGACACCCGAGGAGGCCGCGTTGATGCAGCCTCCGCTGCCAGTCGTTCCGAACGAGGACGGCGTCACGGCGCCGGCTGACGGAGCGCCGCGGACCGGCAATCCTCCTTGATCTGGTCCCCGCGGGGACCGGACAATCGCGACCGAGGTATCTCCATGCTGCCGCTGTCGCGAACGTTCGTTGCCATCGCCCTGCTCGCGTCCGCGGGTTGCTCCCTGCAGCCCTTCCATGAGCCGTCGCCGGGGACCCCGGCGCCGACCAAGCCCACAACGCAGGGCGGCAGCGGGCCGGTCATCTCCGAGCCGCCCACTGTCACCTCGACATTACCCGCGGAGCCGGTAATCCAGGGTCCCGCCCCGTCGCTTCCGGTGCCGCGTGAGCGCCCGAAAGTGGCGCCGGCGGCGCTCAGCCCCGCCAGCAAGGCGTTGGTCTCGCAGGCGCAGGCGCAGCGCAAGAAAGGCGACCTGCCGGGTGCCGCTGGCTCGCTCGACCGAGCGCTGCGCATCGAGCCCAACAATCCGCTGCTCTGGATCGAGATGGGCCGGCTGCGGATGGACCAGCGCAATTTCGCGCAGGCGGAGTCGATGGGCCGCAAGGCGCTGTCGATGGCCGTGGGCGACAACCGCACCCAATCGGCTGCCTGGCAGCTCATCGCCGACTCGCTGCGGGCTCGCGGCAAGAATCCGCAAGCGCAGGAAGCGCTGGAGAAGGCCCAGCAACTCGGCACGCAGTGACTGACGCTGCAACTATTTCTATTTTTCGGAAAGATATTTTACTTGTTATCCCACTTTTTAAATATCGAGCGTTTTTTATCCGGCTTTAAGCAATATTTTCATGATGGTGGGATTTCTGAGCTATAATTTGCGATGATTCTCCTTATTCAGCGCGTCTCTGAAGCTAGTGTCCGCGTCGAAGAAGATATTGTGGGAAAGATAGGCCAAGGCTTGCTGGCATTCGTCGCCGTCGAGCCGGGTGACGACGACGCGACCGCACGACGCCTGGTCGATCGGGTCGTGGCTTATCGGGTGTTCAGTGACGAGGCCGGACGAATGAACCTGAGCCTCGCCGACACCGGCGGCGAACTGCTGCTGGTTTCCCAGTTCACTTTAGCGGCCGACACACGCAAGGGCCTGCGCCCGAGCTTCACGACGGCGGCAGCGCCCGAACTCGGCCGAAAACTGTTCGAGCGGGTCGTTGAGTACGCCCGCAAAGCGCTGCCCGGCAAGGTGGCCACGGGCCGCTTCGGCGCCGAAATGAAAGTCTCGCTCGTGAACGACGGACCCGTCACGTTCTGGCTGCGGTTTTCCGCAGGCACGGCAAACGAGTCGTGATAGCGATTGTCGTATGATGGCGGCCCCCCATCTCGTGGGCCCCGGAGAACTCCATGGGTATCGGTTTTCGCGAATTGCTCATCATCCTGGCGATTGCGCTCGTCCTGTTCGGGGCCAAGAAACTCAAGAACATCGGCTCGGACCTCGGCGGGGCAGTGCGTGGCTTCAAGAAGGCAATGAACGAGGGCGAGGACGAACAGAACAAGCAGCTGACCGACCTGACCGGCGGCGCCAAGGACGCCGAGTTCAAGGAGAGCGCCGCTTCGACGTCCAAGACGGACGGCAAGACGGGCTGATCCAGCCGCATGTTCGAGGTCGGCTTCACCGAGATCATCCTGATCTTCGGCATCGCGCTGCTCGTGCTCGGGCCGGCGCGGCTGCCGAAGCTCGCGGCTGACGTCGGCCGCTGGGCAGGCCGCGCACGTGCAATGGCGCGCCAGCTCCGCACCCAGCTCGAGCAGGAGACGCAGTTCGACCCGCTCGCGGACCCGAAGCCGGCTCCCGCTGCCCAGTCGCACACGATTCATTCACCGGCGCCGAACACGGCGCCCAATACCTCGCCCAATACATCGTCCTACACGTCGGGCGACGAATCCCGCGCCGCGCCAGCGCAACTCGCCTCGGCCACGCCGCCCGCGGCTGCAGCGCTGGAAGAGACGGCCGGGGAGCCGGTCGCGAACCTGAGCCACGCGCCAGACGTGCACACTCCACCGGACGGGTCGATCGCCGATGAGCCAAAGCCCGGGTGAGGGAGAGCCGCTGGCCGAAGGCACGCTGGTCTCGCATCTGCTCGAGCTGCGGGACCGGTTGCTGCGCTCCGTCATCGCAGTCGTCATCTGTTTCGTGCCGCTCGCGTTCTTCCAGAACGAGCTGTTCACGCTGGTCGCGCGGCCGCTGATCGACCAGCTGCCGGCCGGCACTTCGCTGATCGCGACGAGCGTGGTGTCGCCATTCATGGCGCCACTCAAGCTCTCGTTGATGGGCGCGATCTTCCTCGCGATGCCCTTCATCCTGTTCCAGGTCTGGGGCTTCGTCGCACCGGGCCTCTACAAGCGCGAGCGGCGCTTCGCGGCGCCCCTGGTCGTCTCGAGCATCGTGCTGTTCTACGTGGGCGTCGCCTTCGCTTACTACGTCGTCTTCCCGCTGATGTTCCAGTTTCTCGCCTCGACCACGCCGGCGGGCGTGAAGATGATGACGGACATCGCCAACTACCTCGACTTCGTGCTGCTGCTGTTCATGGCGTTCGGCATCGCGTTCGAGATGCCGGTGGCCGTCGTGCTGCTGGTGGCGACGGGACTCGTCAAGCTCGAGGTGCTGACTCGCAACCGCGGCTACGTCATCCTCGGCATTTTCATCATCGCGGCGTTCCTGACGCCGCCGGACGCCGTCTCGCAGAGTTTCATGGCCGTGCCGATGTACCTGCTGTACGAACTCGGCATCGTCTTTGCGCGCATGATCCAGAAAAGCCGGGGCACCCCGGCGACTGCGACCGAAGGCTGAGCCCGCCGAGTGCTGGGGGGACATCCACGCGCGCTGTCGACGCTCTTCTTCACGGAGATGTGGGAGCGCTTCACGTTCTATGGCCTGCGCGCCCTGCTCGTGCTGTTCCTGGTCGATGCGGTCGAAAGCGGCGGCTACGGCTTCGACGACAAGACGGCGACGGCCATCTACGGCCTCTATACGGCAGCCGTGTTCATGGCCGCACTGCCGGGCGGCTGGATCGCCGACCGGCTGATCGGCGCGCAACGTGCGGTGATGGTCGGCGGCGCGCTGATGACGCTCGGCAGTCTGATGCTGACGATTCCCGGACCGAAGCAGCTCTTTTTCGGCGGGCTCGTGGTCATCATTCTCGGCGTCGGCCTGCTGAAACCGAACGTGTCCACGCTCGTCGCCGACCTCTACCCCGAAGGCGGCGGCCGGCGTGACGCGGGCTTCACGATCTTCTACATGGGGATCAATCTCGGCGCCTTCATCGGTCCGTTGATCGCGGGCTGGCTGGCGCAGCGTTACGGCTGGCGCATCGGTTTTCTTGCTGCAGCAGTCGGCCTGCCGTTCGGATTGCTGCAATTCTGGCTGTCACGCCGGCTGTTCAACGGCGCCGGCGCGCAACCGAACCGCAATGACGGCGGCGCAGGGCTCGCTGCCGATTGGCGCCGGCTCTGGATCGCGCTTGCCGTGTTCGCCGCGGTTGCGGCCTCGCTGTTCTCCGGGGCCGTGCACCTCGATCCCACGCGTCTCGCGCAGGGCGCCGCGTACGTGCTGGTCGGCATGGCAGCGATGTACTTCCTGTATCTCTTTTTCGGCGCCGGACTCGATCCCGTCGAACGCAGGCGCATGGTCGTCGTGCTGGTGATGTTCCTGGGCGTCGCATCGTTCTGGTCGGGCTATGAGCAGGCGGGCTCGTCGCTGAACCTTTTCGCCAAGCGCTATGTCGACCGCATGGTCGGCGGGTTCGAGATTCCGACGGGCTGGTTCCAGTCGGTGCAGCCCGCGTTCGTCATCCTGTTCGCGCCGGTGTTTTCTGCACTGTGGGTGCAGCTCGCGCGGCGACAGCTGGATCCTGCGGCGCCGCTCAAGTTTGCGTTCGGCCTGCTGCTGATGGGCCTGGGTTTCCTGTTCATGGTCGCCGCAGCCAACATCGTGGCAGGCGGCGCCAATGCGCCGGCCTACCTGTTGATCCTGACCTACCTGCTGACGGTGTTCGGCGAACTCTGCGTGAGCCCGGTCGGTCTCTCGACCGTGACCAAGCTCGCGCCGGCGCGGCTCGTCGGCCAGATGATGGGCGTCTGGTTCCTCGGCAGCTCGCTCGGCAAGCTCATGGCAGGCCTGATCGCCGGCGGCTTCGACGCGAACAACCTTGCCGCAATGCCCGACCGCTTCATGGGCATCGTGTTCTACGCCTGCGGCATAGGCGTCGTGCTGCTGCTCCTCAGTCGCCCACTGGCGCGGTTGATGGGCAATGTCCGCTAGGCTGCGACGAAGGTCGGCGCCGAGGCGCTCGCCTGCATCCATGCGATGGAGGCGGTGGAGTTCGTCATGAAGCAGGGAACCGTGTACAAGCAGTAAGCCGGAAGATCGGGGGGACGCGCCATTCGGGATCGGTGGTTCGGGCATCCGCGAGGGCTTGCCACGCTCTTCATGACGGAGATGTGGGAGCGCTTCACGTATTACGGGATGCGCGGGATCCTGATCCTGTTCCTCGTGGATGCAGTGGCCACAGGTGGCTTCGGGCTCGACGATCGCAAGGCCACGGCGATCTACGGCCTCTACACCACGGCGACGTACCTGATGGCGCTGCCCGGCGGCTGGCTCGCCGACCGCCTGCTCGGTGCCCAGCGTGCGGTGGTGTGGGGAGCCGCACTGATTCTCGCCGGCAACACGCTGCTCGCGATTCCGGCGGGACCGACGCTCTTCTATACCGGCTGCCTCGTGGTCGTGCTCGGCGTCGGGCTGCTGAAACCGAACATCAGCGCGATGGTTGCACAGCTGTACCCGGAAGGCGGCGCCGCGCGCGACGCCGGCTTCACGCTCTTCTACTTAGGTATCAACGTCGGCGCGCTGATCGGCTCACTGGCGACACCCTGGCTCGCGCAGCAGTACGGCTGGCGCGCGGGATTTGCGGGCGCCGCAGTCGCGATGGCCCTGGGGCTCGCGCAGTTCCAGCTCACGCGCCACCACCTTGGTGACGCCGGCAAGCGTGCGCGTCCCACGCATCCGGCCCTGATCGCAGCCGACCAGCGGCAGTGGCGCGGTGTGTTGGCAGTGCTGGGCGCCGTCGCTGTCGTCACGACGCTCGTTGCGAGCGGTGTCATCATGCTCGACCCGACCAGCGTCGCACGCTGGACTGCCGTTGCGATCCTCACCGTGACCGTGGGGTATTTCTCCTACCTGCTCACGTTCGCGGGTCTCGACCGCACCGAGCGACGACGCGTGCTGGTCGTGCTCGCGCTGTTCATTTCGTCAGCGCTGTTCTGGGCCGGCTACGAACAGGCGGGCTCTTCGCTGAACCTGTTCGCCGAACGGTTCACCGATCGCCTGGTCGGCGGCTTCGAGATTCCCGCGGGCTGGTTCCAGGCGCCGAGTGCGCTCTACATCCTGCTGTTCGCACCGGCGTTCTCGGCACTCTGGATCCATCTCGGCCGGCGCAACCTCGATCCTTCGGCCCCTGCAAAATTCGCGCTTGGCCTGCTGCTGCTCGGCCTGGGGTTCGTCGTGATGGTCGGCGCCGCCACGGTGGTCGCCAGCGGCCAGCTCGCGGGTCCGCAGTGGCTGCTGCTGGCTTACCTGCTGCACTGCTTCGGCGAACTGTGCCTGAGTCCCGTGGGCTTGAGCGCGGTGACGAAGCTGGCACCGCCGCGCCTCGTCGGCCAGATGATGGGACTGTGGTTCCTGGCGACGTCGCTCGGCCTGCTGCTCGCCGGCCTGGTCGCCGGGGAATTCGATGCGCAGGACGTGGCATCGATGCCCGGCCAATACCTGAAGATAGCGCTCGTCTCGCTGGTTTCCGGGGCGGTCCTGTTGCTGGTTGCCGCACGCGTGCAGCGGCTAGCTGGCGGCGTCCGGTAGCAACGCGGAAACAGGGGCGGAACTAGGTACGCGTCCCCCGTTTCCTGTTTCCGTCAGGAAACAGGTGCACGTCCCCTGTTTCCTCCCCTGTTCGTGGCGGGCGGCTTGCTCTCGCACCGCAACATCCACCAGACTCTGCGGCCTCGCGCCCGCTGGCGCAACGCATTGGAATGGCGAAAAAATAATGTCCAGCTCAACCGTACCCGGCGTGCCCGCAGGCACGTTGCTCGGCCACCCGAAGGGACTGTTCCTGCTCTTCGCGACGGAAATGTGGGAACGCTTCAGCTATTACGGCATGCGCGCATTGCTGGTGCTGTCGCTGGTGGCCGGCGTCGAGGCAGCGAACCCGGGTTTCGGCTGGACGCAGGCCGAAGCGCTCAAGCTGTACGGTCTCTTCACCGGCTTCGTCTACTTCACGCCGCTGATCGGCGGCTGGCTCGCCGACAACTACCTCGGCCAGCGCAAGTCCGTGATCATCGGCGGCCTGGTGATGGCCGCGGGCCAGTTCACGCTGGCCGCTGCGATTCCGGGCAATCTGCAACTCTTCTATATCGGCTTGATCCTGCTGGTGCTCGGCAACGGTTTCTTCAAGCCGAACATCTCGACGATGGTTGGTGACCTCTACCCTGAAGGCGACGCACGCCGCGACGGCGCCTTCACGATCTTCTACATGGGTATCAACGCGGGCGCCTTCCTCGCGCCGCTCATCTGTTCGACCCTCGGCGAAGATCCCGCCAAGGGCTGGGCGTATGGCTACTTTGCCGCCGGCGTCGGCATGATCCTGTCGGTGATCATCCAGCTGCTGCTGGCACGCCGGTACCTTGGCGACATCGGCGTGGTGCCTGCCGCGCACCGCGCAGCCGCGCTCGCGGGCGGCGACAAGAAGCCGCTGACGCCCGATGAAGTGGATCGGCTGCGGGTGATCTTCATGCTGTTCATGTTCATCGTGCTGTTCTGGGCGGCGTTCGAGCAGGCTGGCGGCCTCATGAACCTGTACGCAGCCGACAAGACCGATCGCATGATCGGCGCATTCGAGGTGCCGGCGGGCTGGTTCCAGTCGCTGAACCCGCTCTTCATCGTGCTGCTGGCGCCGCTGTTCTCGGTCGCCTGGAGCAAGCTCGGCGAGGCAGGCCTCAGTCCACCGACGCCGAAGAAGATGATGCTGGGCCTCGTGCTCACGGGGATCGGCTTCCTCGCCATGGTCGCAGCCGCGCTCGAATCGGAGACAGGCGCCAAGGCCAGCATGCTGTGGCTCGTGCTCGCTTACTTCTTCCACACGACGGGCGAACTCTGCATCTCGCCGGTCGGGCTCTCGATGGTGACGAAGCTCGCGCCACTGCGTCTTGCTTCGCTGATGATGGGGGTCTGGTTCCTGATCAACTTCGTCGCCAACTGGCTGGCTGGCATCATCGGCTCGTATGCCGAGAGCCTCGGCGAGCTGTCGATCTTCGGCGGCCTGGCCGGAACGCTGTTCGTCTTCGCCATCGTGCTGTGGACGCTCTCGGGCACGCTCGTGCGCTGGATGCACGGCGCCGAAGACATCAAACACTGATGACGGCCGGCGGCGGAGCGGCTGCATGAGACAAGCCGAAGGCGCGGCGGCCCTCGCCCGGCTCGACCGGGAGCTGATCGACGCCGATTCGCCCTCGCCGCTGTATTTCCAGCTGTATACGGTCCTGCACGACGCCATCGTCAAGGGCGTGCTGCCGATCGGGTCGCGCATGCCGTCCGAGAAGGACCTCGCGGACGGCTTCGACGTGTCGCGCATCACTGCGCGACGCACGCTGGTCGAACTCGCAGCAAAGGGTCTCGTGGTCCGGCACCGTGGCAAGGGCACTTTCGTCAGTCACGCGGAGCGCCCAGTGCCGATCGTGGCGCCACTCGGCTCCAACGCGGAAAGCCTCGGCGACCTCGGCCGCGATACGACGCTCACGGTCCTGTTCAAGCGCATGGCGGTACCGCCGCCGGACCTGCAGACAGCCTTCGGCCTCGGCGCAGGTGCCCGGGTGTGTCAGCTCGTGCGGGTGCGCAGCGCCAGTGGCCAGCCGTTTGCGCACTACGTCTCGTGGACGCCAAAATTCTCGGCGTCGATGCCGAAGAAGGAGTTCGAGGGTGCGAGCCGCCTGACGCTGTTCGAACGCTACGGGCTCAAGATTGCCCGCATGGAGCGCTTCCTGAGCGCCGAGGGTGCGTCCCCCGACGTGGCCCGCGCGCTCAACGTCCCGAGCGGCAAGCCGCTGCTCAAGCTCGTCCGCTTTTCTTACGACGCGCAGGGCCAGCTGCAGGATCACCTCGTGGCCCGCTACAACTCCGACCTCTTCAGTTATCGCGTCGAAACGAAGGTCGGCCTCGACTGAGTCCGGGGTCTGCACTGACGGTCGGCGCGCCGGATTCTTGCTAGGCTATTCGTCACTCGCCCACGGTGGTTTGGTTCCGTGAGCATGCCACCTCCGGAGACCGTCATGCCCTCGAACTGCACTGATCCGCGTTCCTTCGCCCCCATTCGCCTGCGTTCGCGACTCGCCGCGGCCGTCGCCATCGCGCTGTGCGCGGTTGCGCCGCCGGGCTTCGCAGCGGCCGAGACCGGCGACGAGTTCGTCGCCCGGCTCAACAAGGAATTCGCGGACATCGCCCTGGAGCTGAACGCGGCCGGCTGGACGCAGGCGACCTACATCACGGTGGACACGCAGTGGCTCAGCGCGCGAGCCAACGAACGCTTCCTCGCCGCCTTCAGCAAGGCGGTCGAGGAATCGAAGCAGTTCGACGGCAAGCCGATGAGCGCGGACTCGCGCCGCACCATCGAATTGCTGCGCCTTGGCGTGCCTGCCCCGGCGCCGGACGATCCGGCCAAGCGCGCGGAGCTGGCGAAGATCATGGCAGGCATGGAAGCGAAATACGGCTCGGCCAAGTACTGCAAGGAAGGCAGCAAGGAATGC
>JBAVJR010000026.1:0-2803 GCA_049687855.1 Steroidobacteraceae bacterium
TCTTTTCGTCGACCCGGCAACGGCAGTCCAAGGCCATCCTGCTCGACGAAGGCAAGCCGCAGTTCGAGGCACAGGACGAGAGCAACGACGAGCCCGCGTTCGTGCTCCACGTCATGAATGCGGATGGGTCGGGTCTGCACCAGGTTTCGTTCAACCAGAGTCACGACCTGGATCCGGCCGTGTTGCCGGATGGGCGCGTCGTCTTCAGCCGCTGGGACCGCGCTCCCGGGCACGACGAGATCAGCCTGTACACGATGCGGCCCGACGGCAGCGACCTCCAGCTGCTGTACGGTGCGCGCAGCCACGACACCGGCACCGATGGCGAGGAAGTCCATTTCCTCGATCCGCGGCCGACGGCCAGCGGCAAGCTGCTGGTCCTGGCACAGCCCTTCCAGGCGCCGGACCTCGGCGCGCAGCTGCTCGAGGTGGACACGGTCAATTACGTCGAACTCGCGCAGCCGACGCTGCCGAACCGTGGCGTGCTCGCCGGGCCGGCGCAGGTCGCCGCCACGAGCAACGACGTGCGCACCGTCGACGGTCCGTCGCCCGGCGGGCGGTACAACTCCGCGTTTCCCCTGCTGGACGGTACCGGCCGGCTGCTGCTGACGTGGAGCCAGTGCCGCCTGCTGGAGCAGGGCACGGCAGCCACCGCGAAGATCGTGCCGTGTACGCCCGACCGGCTGGCGGCAGGTGCAACGGTGACGGCCGCCCCGCTCTATGGCGTGTGGATCTACGACCCGGCGCAGCAGACCCAGCTGCCGGTTTCGACCCCCGTCGAAGGCACCGTCTATTCCGACGTGGTCGCACTGCAGCCGCGCGCCCTGCCGCCGGTGCTGCTCGATCGCGTCGCGGGCGTGGACTACGACGCCGAACTCGCGGCCGAGGGCGTCGGCATCATCGACGTCCGCAGCGTCTATGACATCACCGGCACGGACATTGCGGAGGGCGGCATAGCAGTGCTGCGCGATCCAGCCGTGACGCTGGCGTCGGCGCGGCCTGCGCGTTTCGTGCGCATCGAGAAGCCGGTCAGCATGCCGGACGACGACGTCCGGGATTTCGACCGCAGCGCCTTCGGCGTCACGAGCGCCTTTGGCATGCGCGAGATCCTGGGCTACGCCCCGGTCGAGCCGGACGGCTCGGTGCGCGTCAAGGTGCCCGCGGATGTCGCCTTCGCCCTGACCGTGCTCGACGTCAATGGTCGCCGCATCAGCGCGCGGCATGACAACTGGCTGCAGGTGCGCGCGGGCCAGGAGCTGAAGTGCAACGGGTGCCATGCGCCTGTCGGCGACGACTCGCACGGCCGCGACAACCTGTTCGCGCCCGCGAATGCCGGCGCGCCGGGCACCGGCGTGCCGTTCCCCAACACCAATCCAGCCTACTTCGCCGATTTCGGCGAAACGATGGCGCAGGTTCGCGCGCGCATCAGTTGCCAGACGAACTGCGCCGACCTGCTGCCCGCCACGGCCATCCGCTACGAAGACGTGTGGACCGACCCCGTCGCCGCCGGTCGCGCGCCGGATGCAGCGTTCGCTTACGACTACCTCGACCTCGAGACCCCGGCGCCCACGTCGGCGGACTGCGTGACTGCATGGCGTGCGGGCTGCCGGATCACGATACATTACGAGCGCCACATTCATCCGTTGTGGAGCAAGCCGCGCGTGACGCTCGCCGCCGACGGCACCGTGCTGCGGGACGACACCTGCGTCGCGTGCCATTCGGCGCGCGCCGCCGATGCGACGACCCGCGTGCCGGCAGCACAACTCGAACTGACCGACGGGCCATCGGCCGACGTGCCCACGCAGTTCCACGCCTACCGTGAATTGCTGGCCACGGACGCGGAGCAGGAGGTCGTCAACGGGGCGCTGCAGGATCGGCTCGTGCAGACGGGCATCGATCCGGTGACCGGGCTGCCGCAGTTCTCGACCGTGCCCGTGGCGCCGTCCCTGAGCGCGGGCAGTGCCAGCGGTTCTGTGAGGTTCTTCTCACTATTCGCCCCCGGCGGCACTCACGCAGGCCGATTGAATCCCGCGGAGTTGAAGCTCGTCTCGGAATGGACCGACATCGGTGCCCAATACTTCAACGACCCATTCCTGGCGCCGCTGAATTGAACCGACTCGTCCTTCGACCACTGCTCGCCTGCTGCCTCGCGCTCTTCGGCGCGAGCCATGCGGCGGACGCGCGCGCGGCGAAGAAGCCGCCGACGGTGGTCGTGCAGGACGCCTACGCTGACATGCGCAGCGGCCCCGGCCGCGGTTTTCCAGCCACGTATTCCGTGGAGCGGGACGCGTCGATCCAGCTGCTGCGCCAGCGCACTGACTGGATCAAGGTGCGCACCGTCAATGGCCGCGAGGGCTGGGTGCACCGCTCCCAGCTCGAGCGCACGCTGACCCCGGGCGGCGCCGAGGTGCGCCTGGCCGGGCCGGTTCCGGAAGCCCGCACCGAACACCGGTGGGAAGTCGGTCTCGCGACCGGTGACTTCGGCGGCGCGAACGTCATCGCGGTGAACGGGGCGTACACGCTGACACCGAACCTGCTGGTCCGTGCCGACGTGAATCACCTGCTGGGCAGCTTCTCGGACGGCTGGCTCGGCACCGCCGGCATCGCCCACGTCTTCATGCCGGCGTGGCGCGTTTCGCCGTTCGCCGGCATCGGCGGCGGCGTGCTCAGCATCTCACCCAAGGCAACCCTGGTGCAGACCGAAGACCGCACCGACTCGACCGCCTACGCCGCGTTCGGCGTGCGGGGCTTCCTGACCAACCGATTCCTGCTGCAGGCCGAGTACCGCGGCTACGTCGTGTTCACC
>JBAVJR010000027.1:0-6431 GCA_049687855.1 Steroidobacteraceae bacterium
CGGCGGCGGGGACCCCGAGCAGGACCACGATCATCGCGAGAATTTTCGTCATGCGCCTGGTTACCATGACGGCGCCGCGGTCGCAAAGGGTCTGCCGTGAGTCAGCGCCTGGCCGAACCCGGCGTGCGGCCCGTCTGCGCGCGGAAGCTGCGGCCGCGGGCTCACCGTCGCATGGGTGGCCGTCACTTCGCGGGACGACGACGCAAAGAGGCGTCGCTTATGTCACCAACCACGCAACCCGGCAGCGGGCGTGTGACACAATTCACACATCGGATGATTCGCAAAGGAAGTGCGTAGGATGATCTTCGGCGTGTTCGGTGATCACAGCCTCAAGGTGCCGACGAAGGCCCGCCTCGTCGACGCTGGCGAGAGCGAAACGCTGCGCCGCAAGCTCGAGTCGGTCGAATGGAAGCCGGCAAACGGCTTCCTCAAGGACCAGGTGCAGGAAAGGTCGGAACCCGACGCCACGCGCCGGAAGCGCGCGGCCTGATATCCATGACGTTCGAACGCGGTGGCCCAACTCGTTACTAGCGTCGCCAGACCAGCCCGAGGAACGCGGTGGCAGCCTCGAACTCAGGCAGCGTTCCCGTATCGGCATTCTGATCGTTCCAGCTGCCGGCGAGGCGCGCCTCGAGGTGCGGTGTGAGGTTGCGCACCAACGCCAGGCTGAGTTCGACCGTGGCCACGTCGCCCTGCGCCAGGCTGCGTGAATACCAGTCGACGTCGAAGTCGATGCGGGTACGCACCGACGCCTGCCAGCGGGTGCCGGCAGCGATACCGGCGTACTCCTCGTCCTTGCTGAAGTTGTCGTCCACCTGTCCGCCGCCGCGGTAGTCGCGCTGATCCCAGTACACCCGCATGTGCCAATCGCTGCGCGCGGCGTCCCAGGTCATGCTGCCCGTGAGGCGCTTGCTCAAGTACGCCTGCGAGACGACGCGGTCGGCGCCGTAGATACCGCCACCCTCTTCGCCGAACTCGAGTGCACCGAAGGTCACGGGCTGCTCGACATACTCGAGCGACAGGTCGCCGCGTGAACCCTTGCGCGTCCAGTTGAACAGGTAGTCGTTGCCCCAGAAGCGGTCGCCGACGCGCGCCTCCAGGGACTGCCGGCTCGTGGGCTGCCAGCGCCAGCCGACGTTCCACCAGGCGCTGTTGAGCCCGCCTTGCGACGGGCCGTCCTCGAAGTCGGACTCGGCGCCAGCGGCCAGCAGGATGTGGTTGCGCGTGCCCACCGGCAGGCCGACCTCTGCGCCGGCACGCTCATACTTGTAATCGTCCGCCTGGTCGTAGTCGACGTTGCTGTTGAGGTAATCGAGGCGCCAGGTCCAGCCCGTGGCGTCCTCCGGCGAGCCGAGACCGACGTCGAAGCGCTGCTGGCTGCTGTCCTGCAGGTTGTTGCCCGGCACGGGTTGCGCGCCCGCATCGGTATTCTTGAAGTTGTACTGCCCGTACGTGTAGCGCAGCTTGCCCTCCGCCAGATCGCCGAACGGCTGGCGGTACCAGGGACTCACCTGCCAGCTGCCGAGGTCGGTGCGGTTGCCGCTACGGTACAAGTTGGAGGTTGCGGCCCGACCGGCAGGATCGACGCCGCGCTGCTCGTAGCGGCCATCGAGGTCGATGAACAGTCGATCTTTCACCAGCTCGGCGACGCCGCTGCCGAGGAAATTGCTGAACTGGTCGTCGTAGTCGCTGTTGCCCGAGTAGAAGAGCGCCTGCAGGTCGTAGTCGAGGTCCAGCTTGAGCATCGAACTGTCGTGAGTGATCGAGATACCGGGCTTGAGTTCGGCGACCCAGTCGTCCTCCTCCTGGCCGCTCGGTGCCAACGTCACGTTCGAGACGTAGGCCCCACCGACGCCGACCCGCGGCTCGACGCGAGTCTCGGCCGTGGTGACCGCGGCCGCGAACGCACCCGCGACGAGCAGCGCCGACCGGATCGAGATCCGCAACGCCGAATGATCCATCTAGAAACGCGACTCGGGGATGATGACGATGTCGCCCGGTCGCAGCGGCATGTTCTGTCGCACGTCGCCGTCGTTCAGCAGGTCGTCCAGGCGCACCTTGATCTCGGTCTGCTTGTCTCCAGCCCGTCGTATGACCTTGGCCCGGTTGCCCGCCGCGTACTCGGCGAGGCCGCCCACGGCGATCATGGCGTCGAGCAGCGTCATCCCGTCACGGTAGGGCAATGCCTGCGGCTTCGCCGCCTGGCCGACCACACGGACGCTCTCGCTGAAGGCACCGACGAACTGCTCGACGATGACGCTCACCGTGGGCGTGCGCACATACTGCTGCAGCACTACTTCGATGTCGCGCGCGAGCTGGGTGGAAGTCTTGCCGGAGGCCTGCATGTCCTCGACCAGCGGCGTGGAGATGCGGCCGTCTGGACGCACCGGCACCACCACCGAGAGGTCCTCATGGCTCCAGACAAACACCCTGAGCGTGTCCCCGGGGCCAATGATGTAACTCGCCGACGGCGCGGCGTCGGCTGCCGGCGCCTGCGCGTGAGCGGTCCCTGCCCAGACACCTAGGGCTGCAGTCAATACCAACGTCCATATTCGCGTCATTCTGTCCTCTGCTTGGCGAAGGCTCGGTATCGAAAGTGGCTGGCGCTACCCTGTTCCGCAAGTTGCCGGAGGCAGCTCACTGTGAGCCACGCAGACGAACAAGTTGCGTGGATCATCATCGCAGACGAATCGGCGCAGCGAAACGGCGTCGCACCAAGCCGCGGCTGCTGCGAACTCGCACAACATTACCAACTAATCGAGGCGGGAATCAGGGGGAGTGGACGACCCGCAAGACATGCAGGTCCGCGCCGGTGACTTCGTAACGCACGTCGTGCCTTTGCAACGCGGAGCCCACAGGCCTCGCGATCCCCTAATCCGTCGGGCTTCTCGCCCAAGCGTGGCTGTGCCGGGACACGACGCACCCTAATTGTGACCGTCCGAACGACGCGCGCCCGCCGCCGCATTGACCGGCTGCAGGAAAACTCGTGAATCCGCCGCAGATTGACATAAGCCGCCCGCGTGGCCGATCCAGCAGGCTCGCCGACCCATCCAGCTCTTCCGCCAGCGCCCGCGACGGACGCGCTGCCACGACCCGGGTTGTCGGGGCATCAGTCACCCCCCATCAGGCCGATCAGGAACATGCCCCCGGCCCTGTCGCAACTCAGCCTTCCGGCCCGACCCGCGAGTGCACCGCGGTGCGCGCACCGGAACGCTACAATTCGGCATGACCTCCCTGGACTCGCTCGCCCGCCGCGGCCGTCTCTTCGTCATCGCCGCACCCTCCGGCGCCGGCAAGACTTCGCTGGTGCGCGCGCTGGTGGAGCGTCATCCCTCGCTGCGCTTTTCGATCTCGTACACCACTCGTGCCAAGCGTCCTAACGAGACCCACGGCCACGATTACTTCTTCGTCTCGAAGGACGAGTTCCAGGCCATGGTCGCGCGCGGCGAGTTTCTGGAGCACGCGCGGGTGTTCGACAACTGCTACGGCACGGCCCGCGGCCAGGTGGAGGCGTCGCTTGCCGCGGGGCAGGACCTGATCCTCGAAATCGACTGGCAAGGGGCGCGGCAGATACGCCGTGCGCTGCCCGAGTGCCGTTCCATCTTCATCCTGCCGCCTTCGCGGGACGAGCTCGAGCGCCGGCTGCGCGGGCGTGGCACGGACGCGGAAGAGGTCATTCAACGGCGGCTGAAGGACGCCGCGACCGACATGACGCACTGGTCGGAGTTCGATTACGTGGTGGTCAACGACGACTTCGAGCGGGCTCTCACTGACCTGCACGCGATTGTCCATGGCCGGGGCGAGGCCTCGCGGCGGGGCCGGGACGGGCTGGCGGAGCTCGCGGCAAGCCTCACGGCCTGACTCCTCCCGTTCCGGGCCTTCCTGGGCTTCCTGCCCTTCCTCGCCTTCCTCCCCTTCCCCTGTTAAGCTTTCGCCCCTTTCCCTCTACCGTTTCCCAGCAAAAATGGCCCGTATCACCGTCGAAGACAGCCTGAAGAACGTCCCCAACCTGTTCGAGCTGGTGCTCGTGGCATCCCGCCGCGCGCGCAAGCTGGCGAACGGCGCCGAGGCGACGCTCGAGTGGGAGAACGACAAGCCGACGGTGCTAGCCCTGCGCGAGATCGCAGCCGGCCACGTGGGCGTGGAAATCCTCGAAGAACCGGAAATGCCGCCGCCTCCGCCGCCGGAGCTGATGCCGGAACCGGAATTCATGGGTGAGTTCCGCGCACCGCAGATCGGGCTGGGAGACTGACCCCCCGCCCGCCGCACGCCCATGGACGTCACGTCTTCCCTGCGCAGCCTGCTGCCCTACGGAAGACGCTCCATCGGCATCAACCAGCTCATTGCGAAGCTGGAAACCTACCTGCCGCCCAGCCAGGTCGAGCTGGTCCAGGAAGCGTACGACTTCGCGTTCCACGCCCATGACGGGCAGCGGCGCCGTTCGGGCGAGCCCTACATCACGCACCCGGTCGCCGTCGCCGACCTGCTCGCCGACCTCAAGCTCGACGCGCAGACGATGATGGCCGCGATCCTCCACGACGTCATGGAGGACACGCCCAACACCAAGGACGAGATCACGTCGCGCTTCGGCAGCGACGTCGCGGAGCTCGTCGACGGCGTCAGCAAGCTCGACCAGATCCAGTTCAGGAGCCGCGCCGAGGCGCAGGCCGAGAGCTTCCGCAAGATGCTGCTCGCGATGGTCCGCGACATCCGCGTGATCATGGTCAAGCTCGCGGACCGCACCCACAACATGCGCACGCTGGGCGCCATGCCGCCGGCCAAGCGCCGCACGATCGCGCGCGAGACGCTCGAGATCTACGCCCCGATCGCCAACCGGCTCGGCATGCACTCGATCAAGCGCGAGCTCGAGGACCTCGGCTTCCGCGCGCTGTATCCGCGGCGCTACAAGGTCATCGAGTCCGCGGTGAAGTCCGTGCGCGGCAACCACAAGCAGTTCGTCGGCCGCATCGCCGCGTCGCTCAAGGAAGCGCTCGACCTGGCGCACATCCCCGCGCAGATCGAAGGGCGCGAGAAGGACGTCTACAGCATCTACGAGAAGATGCGGCGCAAGAAGGTCTCGCTCAACGAGATCGTCGACGTGTACGGGTTCCGCCTCGTCGTCGACAAGCCGGACACCTGCTACCGCACGCTCGGCGTCGTGCACTCGGTGTTCAAGCCGATGCCCGGCCGCTTCAAGGACTACATCGCGATCCCGCGCGTCAACGGCTACCAGTCGCTGCACACGACGCTGTTCGGCCCGAACGGCGCGCCGATCGAGGTGCAGATCCGCACCTCGGAGATGCACAGCGTCGCGGAGTCCGGCATCGCGGCACACTGGCAGTACAAGGAAGGCGGCGGCACGGAAGGCGGCATGCAGGGCGACCGTGCGCGCGAATGGCTGCAGCAGCTGGTCGAGATCCAGCAGGGCGGCAACCCCGAGGAATTCCTCGAGAGCGTCAGGGTCGACCTGTTCCCGGACAAGGTGTACGTGTTCACGCCGAAGGGCGAAATCCGGCGCCTGCCGCGCAACTCGACCTGCGTCGATTTCGCGTATGCCGTGCATACCGACGTCGGCAACCGCTGCGTTGCAGCCAAGGTCGATCGGCGCCTGGTGCCGCTGCGCACACCGCTGCGTAACGGCCAGACCGTCGAGATCATCACGGCGAAGGGCGCCACGCCGAACCCCGCCTGGGTCAACTTCGTCGTCACCGCGAAGGCGCGCGCGTCCATCCGGCAGTACCTCAAGAACCTGAAGCGCGGCGAGGCGGTCGATCTCGGCAAGCGCCTGCTCAACCAGGCGCTCGAGGAATTCTCGCTGTCGCTGCGCAAGATTCCCACCGCAGCGGTGGACGCCGTGGTGGCCGAACTCGGCTTGCGCGCACAGGACGACCTGTTCGAGAGGATCGGTCTCGGCGAACGCGTCGCTCCCTTCATCGCCCGCCGGCTGTTGCCCGCTGACTCGGAAGGAGTGGTCGAGGCCGTTGCCGGTCCGCTCGTAATTGCCGGCACCGAAGGCCTGGTCGTGTCGTACGCACGCTGCTGCTTCCCGATTCCGAACGACCCGATCCTGGCAAGCCTCTCGAGCGGCCGTGGCGTCGTGATCCATCGCGAGGCCTGCGGCAACCTCGCGTCGTTCCGCAAGCAACCGGAGAAATGGATTCCGGTCACGTGGCAAGCGGAGACCGATCGCCTCTTCCACGTCGAGATCCGCGCCGACGTCACCAACCGCATGGGTGTGCTGGCGTCGGTCGCATCCGCCATTGCGGGCACGCAGACCAACATCGATCGCGTCTCGGTCGTCGAGCGCGACACGGATACGTCGACGCTGATCTTCGAGCTGATGGTGCACGACCGCAAACAGCTCGCGAGCGTGATCCGCGCGGTGCGCGGGATGCCGGACGTGCTGAAGGTCGCGCGCTCGCTGGCGTGAG
>JBAVJR010000028.1:0-8144 GCA_049687855.1 Steroidobacteraceae bacterium
GGTCTTATCCGGGCGAGCGTGTCTGCCTTTCCGCTCGCCCGGATAAGACCCGGAACGAACGCCCTCACCGCCCGCCCCTGGTCACTTCGTGGCGGCAATCGCGGCCACGAGGACCGCGACGAGTCGCTCCAGTCCGCGCGCGTCATCGTCGTCAAAGCGGTTCAAGACCGGGCTGTCCAGGTCGAGCACGCCGAGCAGACGGTCGCCGGCCAGCACGATCGGCACCACCACCTCCGAGTTCGAAGCCGAGTCGCAGGCGATGTGCCCCGGGAACGCGTGCACGTCCTTGACGACCAGCGTGCGGCGCTGCGACGCGCACGCACCGCAGACGCCCCGGTCGAGCGGGATGCGCACGCAGGCAGGCCTGCCCTGGAATGGCCCGACGAGCAGGTCTCCCGACGCCTCGTCGAGCAGGTAGAACCCCGCCCAGTTCAGGTCGGGCAGGCTCCAGTAAAGCAGCGACGACATGTTCGCGGCGCAGGCGATCAGATTGGATTCGCCCATGAGCAACCCGCGCAGGCGCAGCTCGAGTTCCTCGTACAGCGCCGGCTTGGCGAGGGAACGGAGGTCATCGTTCAGGGCATGCATCGTCGCGCTCCGGGCGGATGAACGGCGGGGCCGTCAGGCTCTTTCGTAAGGAAACGCGAGCACATCGTCGATGTGCCCAGCCTGGGCAGCGACCATCACGAGCCGGTCGAAGCCGAGTGCCACGCCGGCGCAGGGCGGCAGTCCGGCGGCGAGCGCATCCAGGAAGAAACGGTCCACCTCGCGGACGGGCTGCCGGTTGTCGCGACGGCGTGCCAGGTCCGCTGCAAATCTTGCGGCCTGTTCCGGCGCTGAGCCGAGTTCGTGGAAGCCATTCGCGAGTTCGAGCGGACCCCAGAACGTCTCGAAGCGCGACGCGACGTCGCCGCGGATCTGCGCCAGCGCCGCCTGGCTCGCTGGAAAATCGTAGAGGAACGTGAGCCGGTCTGGCACAAACGAGTCCGCCACGACGGTGCCCATCGCGAGATCGAGCACGTCGTCACGTGCGGCGCCGGCGCGCATGGAGTCGGGCACGGCAGTGCCCGCGCGCTCGATGGCAGACACGAGCGCAGCGACCGGCGCACGCAGCGGATCGAGCCCCAGGCGCCGTTGGAAAGCGCCGCAGTAGGTGATCGATTCGCTCGCTGCGAACGTCCGAACGGGTCCGAGCACGTGCCGGATCAAGGCCTCGACGTCGCGCATCAGTGCGTGATGGTCGAGCCCGTGCCGATACCATTCGAGCATCGTGAATTCAGGATTGTGCCGGCCGCCGCGTTCACCAGCGCGGAACACCTTGCAGACCTGGTAGATGTCCGGCGCCCCGGCGCAGAGCAACCGCTTCATCGCGTACTCGGGCGAGGTCTGCAGGTAGCCAGCCGTGGCGTCCCGTGTTGCGTCGTCTGCAACCCGCAGCGATTCCAGGTGCACGTCCGTCACGGCCGCGCGCACGAGCGCGGGCGTTTCGACTTCGAGCGCACCTGATGCTGCGAAATACGTGCGAATGCGCGCCAGCAGATCGGCGCGCAGCCGCAAGCGCGCGAGATCGGCCGTGGGCCGCCACTCGGCGGCCGCCGCAGCGCCCGGCATCATGCACCGACCCGCGCGAGGATCTGGCCGAGCCGGACCGGTTCGCCGGCCTCGACGCGCGGCGCAAACGCGGCGGCTTCGCCAGAGAGCACGATCACGGTCGAGCCCATGTTGAAGCGGCCGAGTTCCTCCCCGCGCCTGAACCTGCGGCCGACGCCCGACTCGATCACGCGCACCGTGCCGCCGCGGCTGGGCGGCGGGTTGATCTCGCCCGCGAACACGGTCTCGATGCTGCCGACGAAGAGCGCACCTACCAGCACCAGGCAGAGCGGGCCGTCATCGGTGTCGAAATCGCAGACCACGCGTTCGTTGCGAGCGAATAGATCGGGGACCGTGCGGGCTGTCGCGGCATTCACGCTGAACAGTTGGCCCGGCACGTAGCGCGTGGAGCGCAGGACTGCGTCGCAGGGCATGTGGATGCGGTGATAGTTGTACGGCGCCAGGTAAAGGCAGGCGAAACTGCCACCGTGGTAGCGTGCCGCAGCCGGCGCGTCTGCCAGCAAGCCTTCGCAGGTGTACCGCATGCCCTTGGCCTGCAGCAGCGCGCCAGCATCCGTGCGGCCGAGCTGGCTCACGGTGCCATCGACCGGCGACACGAGCACGTGGGCGTCGGCGGCGATCGGACGGGCGCCGGGTCGCAGCTCGCGCGTAAAAAAGGCGTTGAACGACTCGTAGGTGTAGGGATCGGGCTGCAACGCCTCGCGCATGTCGATCTGCGGGTACGAGCGCAGCACCGCACGCAGGATGAGGTTGCGCACCACCGGCTGGCGGCTGCGCGCCAGGGCATGCATGCCGCGCGAGAGCAGGTGCTGCGGCAGGATCTTCTGCAGCAGCGTGAACAGTTCGTCGCTGCCCGAGCGTTCGATCTCGACGGTCATCGGCGCGAATCCTCGAAATACTGCACGACCTTGCGGTAATCGCGGCCCAGCACGGTGACATCGAGCGGCGGCGACGAATAGGCGGCGAGCGCGCCCGCCGGCGAGACGACGAACAACCCGGCGCCGTGGTCCATCGTGTAGCCGCCGCCGGGCAACGGCACTTTCGCGAAAGGAACCGAGAACGCCGTAGCGGCCTGCGTGGTCGCCGCGAGCGTTCCCGTCGCGCCCATGAAGGACGGGTCGAAGAAAGTGACGTATGGCTTGAGGATTGCGGGTGTGTCCCGCTCGGGATCCACGCTCACCAGCAGCACGCGCGGTTGTTGCCCCGCTGGCAGGTCAGCGAGCTGCTTCTTCAACTGCGCAAGCGTCGCGAGCGTCGTGGGACATACGTCCGGACACTGCGTGAAGCCGAAGAACACGAGCGTCCAGCCGTCGCGCAGGAAGTCGCGCGGCAACGCGCGACTGTCCTGGTCGACGAGGTCGAGCGGGGGCAGTGCTCGCGGTTGCGGCAGGATCGTCACGTGCTCGGTCACAGGCGCCTCTCGCGGCGTGAAGAAAACGCGAGCGAGAATCAGCCCAGCCGCAAACGCTACAATGGCGGCCAGTGCGAATCGAAGCAGGGGGCGGGCGGTCATCGCACCGATTATCCCATAGGACCGCAGCGACCATGCCGACGACCCTGAGCCCATTCACCCGCAGGCCGCCAGCCGCGCCCACCGTCGCGCAGCTGATCCGTTTTGGCGCGCGGGAGTTCGACGCCGCCAGCCTGGCCTACGGGCACGGCACTGTGGATGCGCGGGACGACGCGGCGGCACTCGTCTTCCATGCGCTCGGACTCGATCATGCCGCTGCCGAGGCTGCGTACGCGACCAAGCCCGCCAAGCCGCAGGTCGCGCAGGTACTCGGCCTGTTCGCTGAACGGCTGCGCCGCCGTGTCCCGGTCGCTTACCTGATGGGTCGCATGTGGTTCGCCGGACACGAATTCGAAGTCGACGAGCGAGTCATCGTGCCGCGCTCGCCCTTCGCCGAGCTGATCGCCAGGGGCTTTGCGCCGTGGATCGAGGCCGGGCGCGTGCGGCGGGTCGTCGATCTCGGTGCCGGCTCGGGTTGCATCGCCATCGCGTGCGCGCTGCGCTTCCCGCAGGCCCGCGTCGATGCCGTGGATGTCTCTCCCGACGCGCTCGCAGTAGCTGCCCGCAACGTGCGGCGTCATGACGTCGGCGCGCGCCTGCATCTGCACCTGGGCGATCTGTTCGAGCCGCTGGGCGACGCCGTCTACGACCTGATCGTCTCGAATCCGCCTTACGTCAGCGATGCGGAAATGGATGCACTCCCGCTCGAGTACCTGCACGAGCCGGACATGGCTTTGCGGGCCGGTGGCGATGGGCTCGACGTCGTGCGCCGGATTCTCCGCGATGCCGATTCGCACCTCGCGCCGGGTGGCATCCTGGTCGTAGAAGTCGGCGACAGTGATGAGCGGCTGCAGCAGGCTTATCCGGGCGTGCCCTTCCTGTGGCTCGAGTTCGAGCACGGCGGCGGGGGAGTCTTCCTGTTGACGAAAGACGACCTCCACAGGCACCGTCGTGAGCTTTCCGGGGCGGGTTAAGCATGTCGGGCAATACTTTCGGGACGCTGTTCACGGTGACGACCTTCGGCGAAAGCCACGGTCCTGCGCTCGGCTGCATCGTCGACGGCTGCCCGCCGGGACTGCCCCTCGCGGAGGAAGACATCCAGCGTGACGTTGAACGTCGCCGCTCGGGCACTTCCAGGTACACCAGCCAGCGTCGCGAACCGGACCGCGTGCGCATCCTCTCGGGCGTCTTCGCGGGGGTGACCACGGGGACGCCGATCGGGCTGCTGGTCGAAAACACCGACCAGCGCTCATACGATTACGACAAGATCAAGGACCGGTTCCGGCCGGGCCACGCCGATTACACGTACCAGCAGAAATACGGCCTGCGCGATTACCGCGGCGGCGGCCGCTCGTCGGCGCGCGAAACGGTGATGCGCGTGGCCGCCGGCGCCATCGCACGCAGATTCCTTGCCACGAAGGGCATCGACATCTTCGGCTACCTGGCGCAGATGGGCCCGATCAGGCTCGCCATGCTCGATCGTGCAGCCATCGACGCGAACCCGTTCTTCTGTGCCGAGCCCGCGCGAGTGCCCGACCTCGAAGCCATGATCGACGCGCTGCGTCGCGACGGTGATTCGATCGGGGCCCGCGTCAATGTCGTGGCCACCGGCGTGCCGCCAGGCCTCGGCGAACCCGTGTTCGACCGGCTGGATGCCGACCTGGCGCACGCGATGATGAGCATCAATGCCGTCAAAGGAGTGGAGATCGGCGCAGGCTTCGCCAGTGTCGAGCAGCGCGGTTCGCAGCACCGCGACGAAATGACGCCGCAGGGCTTCCTGTCGAACGAGGCCGGCGGCACGCTGGGGGGCATCTCGTCGGGCCAGGACGTGCTCGTCAGCATGGCGGTCAAGCCGACCTCGAGCATCGTCAAGCCAGGGCGCTCGATCGACGTGGCGGGGCAACCGGTCGAGGTCGTCACCACGGGCCGCCACGACCCCTGCGTCGGGATCCGGGCCGTGCCCATCGCCGAGGCGATGCTCGCGCTCGTGCTGGCCGATCACTACCTGCGGCACCGGGCCCAGAATGCCGACGTCCGGGCGACCACGCCGGTGATAACCTGAACGCATGGCGCCCCGGTTGGGGACGCCACGGAAGTGTGGAGCATGTCCGGCAATCGTCGGACCAAAAGGCTACAAAGGCGCCTGCAGCCGCGGTCTTGTTGGGTGCAGGCGGGGCCGTGGGATATAGTTATGTTCAATTGTTTGTCGAACCGCGAACCCGACGGACCCGTGGCCTGCCGCCGCGACCGAGCCACGATTCGCAATCGGTGGGAGACTCGATGAAGACTGCTGTACGCCGCGTCCTGCTCATGAGCGCGTTGCTGGCCCCGGGCGCCCTGTACGCGCTCGGCCTGGGCGAAATCAAGCTGAATTCAGCACTGAATCAGCCTTTTGACGCCGAAATCGAACTGGTCTCGCCAACCCAGGAGGACCTCGGGGCGCTGCGTGCCGCGCTGGCTTCCAACGACACGTTCGTGCGCTATGGTCTCGACCGTCCTGCGTACCTGGCCGACTTCAACTTCCGGGTCGCCAAGGGCGCCGACGGCAGGGACGTCCTGCGCGTCACCTCGCCCCGGCCGGTCACCGAACCCTTCGTGACACTCCTGGTGGAGGCCAACTGGCCGCGCGGCCGGTTGCTCCGTGAATACACGGTGTTGCTCGACCCGCCGGTCTACGCGCCGGGCCCGGTGGCCGGCGGACCTGTCGCAGCGGCACCCCGGGTCAGTTCGGGTGGCGCCACCAGCACGCGTTCTGCGGCTCCGGTCGCCGACATGACGACCGAATCCGCTCGCGACTCCAGCCCCGCCAGGTCGCCCACGCCTGCGGCGGTCCCGAGCATCGAGCCGGGCGGCACCTACCGGGTGCGTAACCACGACACGCTTTGGCAAATCGCGAGTGCGGCGAACCCGGGATCACGCTCGAACGTCAATCGGGCGATGGTCGCCATCTTCCAGAGCAATCCTGAGGCGTTTGACGGCAACATCAACGTCCTGCGATCCGGCAGCCTGCTGCGCATTCCAGACGCGAACCAGATCAGTTCCGTGTCGGCGAGCGACGCGTCGGCCGAAGTGGCACGGCAATACGATGCCTGGCGCGATGGCACGGGCGCTGCCGCTGCGAACGAAGCCGGCACGCTCCGCCTCGTCACGCCGGAGCAGGGCACGACAGCGCCGTCGACGTCGACGTCCACCAGACCTGCGGTTGCGACACCCGCCGCGACGACGGGAACGCCGGCCGCAGCCGCGGCATCGAGCGACCTCGAGGCGCGCGTCAAGCAGCTCGAGGGTGAACTCGCGGAAGCCAAGCGCCTGCTCGAAGTGCGCAACGCCGAACTCGCGACATTGCAGGGTGGAGTGCCCGTGCCCGCGGAGGGGGCGGCCCCGCCTGCTGGCGTCGCTCCGATCGAACCGGGCGCCGCGGCAGCCGCACCCGAGGAGACTGCAACGGCAGAGCCAGCGAAGCCCGAACAGCCGCAGAAGCCGAAGAAGAAGAAAATCGTCGAGCCGCCGCAGCCGAGCCTGTTGGAGCGCGTCACCGACTACTGGTGGGTGCTGCTCGCCCTGCTCGCCGCGGGCCTTGGGGCCTTCCTGGTCCAGCGCCTGCGCCGCGAGCGTGGCAGCGCCGAAGAATCGCTCGAAGAGGCGCTCGGTTCTCGCGACACTCGTGGCTCCGGACCAAGGTACACGCCACGTTCGCGCGACGCGGACATCCTCGTCGAGGAACGGGGTGGCGGCGAAAGCACTGGACGCGGTGCCGCCATCGCAGCATCTGGCGCTGCCGCGGCGTCTGCAGCACGCGCACCCGAGCCGAGCCGCAAGGTCGTCACGGTCGAGGACACCTTGTCGGGAGACGGCCCGGCGAGCATGGAATCGGGCGATCCGCTGGCTGAAGCCGACTTCCACATGGCGTACGGCTTGTACGACCAGGCGGCGGACCTCGTGCAGCTCGCGATGAAGCGCGAGCCGCAGCGCCGCGACCTCAAGCTGAAACTGCTCGAGATCTATTTCGTCTGGGGCAACAAGGACCGGTTCCTCGACCTGGCCCGCGACCTCAACCAGACGCGTGCGGATGCGCCGGCCGGTGAATGGGACAAGGTCCTGATCATGGGCAAGCAGATTGCGCCGGGCGACGCGCTGTTTGCGGGCAGCCCGACTTCTTCCTCGTCCGATTCGCTCGACATGGAGCTGCA
The DNA here is from genome assembly GCA_049687855.1 of Steroidobacteraceae bacterium. Lineage (GTDB taxonomy): Bacteria > Pseudomonadota > Gammaproteobacteria > Steroidobacterales > Steroidobacteraceae > RPQJ01. Next base: position 7,312 of record JBAVJR010000028.1, read on the forward strand.
CGGGGCGACCGCCACGCTCGACATGACGATTCAGGCCGGCGATTCGGCCGGTCCCGACATGGACCTGACGGAGTCGGGCACCGAGATTGCACCGATCGACCGTTCGGGCCTCGACTTCGTTCTCGACGAACCCGCCCGTGGCACTGACGAATCCTCCGTGCTGCCGACGATCGAGCTGCCGCGCATGAGCGGCGCCGGCGATACGTCCGGCGATACGCAGGAAGTCACGGTCGATCGACTCGGCCTCGATCTGGATACCCTGCGTGAACTCGAGTCGCTCGACGCGGACGAGGCCAGCGCTGCGCGCAAGCGTGCCGACGGCGACACCGTCGAAACCGCGATGGTGGGCAGAAACAAGAGCCGGCGCGACGAAGACACCGACCTGCTCAGTTCGACGGCGCTGATGCACATGATCGACGACACGGCGATGCTGCCGGCCGATGAGGCGATCGAGGGCGTCGTCGACCTGTCGGCGGCGACGGGCGAACTGCCTGTGCTCGATGCGACGAGTGAACTGACTGCGCTCGACGTGACGGCACTGAGCGAAAGCGTCGCGGGCAACGTCGACTACGACCTGGGCGGCGAGCCGGCGACGATGAGCGAGGTCGGCACCAAGCTCGACCTGGCGCGTGCGTACATCGACATGGGTGACCCGGAAGGCGCCCGCAGCATCCTCGACGAGGTGTTGCAGGAAGGCAGTTCGACGCAGCGCCAGGAAGCAGAGCGGCTGATCGCCAGCCTGCCCTGACGGGCAGGCTCGTGCCGCGTCTCGCGCTCGGCATCGAGTACGACGGCTCGGCGTTCGCCGGCTGGCAATTCCAGTCGCACGCGCG
>JBAVJR010000029.1:0-6463 GCA_049687855.1 Steroidobacteraceae bacterium
ACGCCCGTGTCTGCCTTGCCGGGCGTCGGAAACGAATCCGGATTCCGACCGCGGCACCCACCTCCTGGAACGAACTCGGCTACGATTCGGCAATGAAGATCTACCTGGTCGGCGGCGCCGTGCGGGACGCGCTGCTCGGACGGCCCTTTACCGAACGCGACTACGTGGTCGTCGGCGCCCGGCCCGACGACCTGCTCGCACTCGGTTACCGTCCCGTCGGCAAGGACTTTCCGGTCTTCCTGCACCCGCAGAGCGGCGACCAGTACGCGCTCGCGCGCACCGAACGCAAGACCGGCGCCGGCTACTACGGCTTCGCCACGCGCTTCTCGCCGGACGTCACGCTCGAGGAGGACCTCGCGCGGCGGGACCTCACGATCAACGCGATGGCACAGTCGGTCGACGGCAGCGAGGTCATTGATCCGCACGGTGGCCGCCGCGACCTCGAGGCTCGGGTCCTGCGCCACGTCTCGCCGGCTTTCGTCGAAGACCCGTTGCGCGTGCTGCGCGTCGCGCGTTTCGCCGCGCGCTTCGCGCCGCTCGGATTCACGATCGCACCGGAGACCGTGCAGCTGATGCGGGACATCGTACGCGCGGGCGAGATGCAGGCCCTGGTGGCCGAGCGCGTCTGGGTCGAAACCGAGCGCGCGCTTGGCGAGAGGATGCCGACGGTCTACTTCGAGGTACTGCGCGAGTGCGGCGCGCTCGCGGTGCTGTTGCCGGAGATCGACTGTCTGTTCGGCGTGCCGCAGCCCGAGAAGTGGCATCCCGAAATCGACACCGGCATCCATACGCTGCAGGTGCTGGACGTCGCGTGCGAGTTGTCGAGTGAAACCACGGTGCGCTTCGCCGCGCTCGTGCACGACCTTGGCAAGGGCGTCACGCCGCGGGACCAGTGGCCGAGCCATGTCGGTCACGAACAGGCGGGCGTGCGTATCATCGCCCGGCTGTGCGAGCGGCTCAGGGTGCCCACCGAGCACCGCGAACTGGGACAGCTCGTGTCCAGCGAACACCAGCGCATCCATCGCGCGGCCGAGCTGCGGGATACGACCGTGCTCGAGGTGCTGGAAGCCGCCGACGCATTCCGCCGCCCCGAGCGTTTCGACAAGGCGCTGCTCGCCTGCGAGGCGGATGCCCGCGGACGCGGCCCGGAGTTGCGGGCGCAATCCTATCCCCAGGCGCAGACGTTCCGTGAGTGCCTGCGCGCTGCGGCGGCGGTCAAGCTCGACGCCGAGGCAATGAGCCAGCTGGCGGGTCCCGCCATTGCCGCGGCCATTCGTCGTGCACGGGTCGAAGCCATTCGCACAGTGCGCGGGTCCTGAGTCGACGCTGCGGCACGCATCAGAGCGTGTGCCGCAGATCGCGCGTAGCGAATCCGCGCAGCGGCGAGTCGTAATTCTTCGCAAGCGCGATCACCTTGAACCGCTCACCCATTTCGCCGGGGAGCGTGAGCACCATCGCCTGGCGTGACAGGTTCAGGCGCTGGACCAGTTCGAGTCCCTCGACGTTGGCGACGAAATCGCCGAGGCCGCAACCGATCAGGAAATGCGCCTGCGTCGTGTAGCCAGCAACTTCGCAACCCGCGCCTTGCGCCGCTGCGGCAACGGCCGTGAAATCGACCCAAGCGGTGATGTCCTGCAGGCCGACGCGAGTGAGCGCATCCTCGTGGAAGCGGTGTCGAAAGTGACAGAGCAGCGTGCCGCGCGTGCGTTCGGCCGAGTAGTACTCGCGCCGTGACAGGCCGTAGTCGATGAACAGCAGCACGCCGCGCTCGAGCGAATACGCGATCGACTCGAACCAGGGGGCCAGGCCAGTGCACACCTCGGACTCGTAGCCGTCCGGAAGCACAATGCCGGTGTCCGCTTCGATCCTGCGCACTGCCGCGACCAGGCGCGAGGCCGCGCGCACTTCGGCCAGCTGCAGTTGACCGAACTCTGAACTCACGCCGAGTGCATTGACTTCGCCACTGCGAATCGTGAAGCGCTCGATCGTCAGCGCGTCGAGCACTTCGTTTGCCAGGATCATGCCGGCGAAGGGTGCGTCGGGCAGGGAATCGAGCCACTGCACGCGCGACAGGAGGTGCGGAACCTGGCGCTCCAGGGTCTCGCGCTGGCGTTCGCGCAGGTCCGCGCTCAGATCGAGAATCCGGTATGCGGCCGGCAACGCGCCCTGCCGTTCGAGTTCGGCGAGCAGTTCTGCCGCCATCGCGCCGGAACCCGCCCCGAGTTCGAGCAGGCACGATCCAGGCCCCAGCTCCCGCAACACGTCGGCGCACTGCAGCGCCAGGCAGCGGCTGAACACCGGGGCCACCTCGGGCGCCGTGATGAAATCGCCCGCCGCGCCGAACTTGCGCGCCCCGGCACTGTAGTAGCCGAGGCCCGGCTCATACAGCGCCAGCTGCATGAACCGGTCGAAGCCGATCCAGCCGCCCTCTGCCGCGATGACTGCATGGATGCGCTGCGTGAGTGCCGCGCTGTGCGCCGCCTCCTCGGGAGTCAGCTCGGGCAGGTCCAGGGGAACGGTCATCGGCGCTGGAATCCTTTCGCGCGGACAGCCCGAAGAGGCTGAGGTATCTTGGCACCGGGCGCGCACGCCGAAGTACTGCGGCGCTTGCTCCCATCCACGACATTGCACCGATCCGCGAACCCATGAGCAACGCTGCTGACTTTCCGCTGGCTGGACGCTGCGCACTGGTGACGGGTGGCGCTCGCCGGCTCGGCGAAGCGATCGTACGCAAGCTGCACGCTGGCGGCGCGTCGGTCGCCGTGCATCACCGCACGTCGGGCGGCGAGGCCGACAACCTCGTCTGCGAACTCAACGCGATACGGACCGGGTCTGCCGCGGCTTTCGCCTGCGACCTGCTCGAAGTCGAGGCGCTGCCGGCTCTCGTCGCGGACGTGGTCGCCCGGTTCGGCCGGCTCGACATCCTGGTCAACAACGCGTCGAGCTTCATGCCGACGCCGGTCGGCACGATCACGGCGGCACAGTTCGACGACCTGGTCGGCACGAACCTCCGTGCGCCACTGTTCCTGTCGCAGGCCGCTGCACCCGAACTGCGCAGGACCCAGGGCCTGATCCTGAACCTCGCGGACATCCACGGCCTGCGGCCGCTCAGGAATCATCCCGTCTACTCGGCCGCGAAGGCCGGCCTGATCATGCTGACGAAATCGCTCGCGCGCGAACTCGGTCCCGACGTGCGCGTGAACGCAATTGCGCCCGGCCCTGTGCTGTGGCCCGAGGGCGGGCTCGACCCGGCGCTGCAGGACGAAATCATCGCGAAGACCGCCTTGAAGCGCACCGGCTCGCCGGACGACATCGCGCGCGCAGCCTATTACTTTGCGGCGGAAGCGCCCTACGTCACAGGCCAGGTTCTCGCGGTCGACGGCGGCCGCAGCGTCTGACCCGCCCTGCCGCGTGAGCAGCCCGCGGGGCGTCATGCGTCGTCGCCACGCGCGGCCCGCCACGCCAGCTCCACCGGCCGCATGACGTGCGCCGCCTGCGTCGCCTGCATGTCCCGCCACAGCTCTCGCAGCGTGCGCCGCTCGATCGGGTGCACGACCTCGGGCGCGATCTCCGCTGCCGGGCCCAGCATGTAGGGCCGCTTGAGCAGGTCCGGTCGTGGCAGCGTGAGTCCCGGCTCGACGCAGATCATGTCGCCGAACAACAGGATGTCGAGGTCCATCGCGCGTGGCGCCCATTTCGGCGCCAGTCGCTCGCGTCCGCACGCGGTCTCGGCCTCGTGCAGCCGTTCGATCACCTCGCGCACCGTCAGGCCGGTCTGGAAGCCGACCACGAGATTGATGAAGTCGTCGCCTGCGAAACCAACGGCGGCGTTGGCATAGGCGCGCGATACGGTGATCGGCGCAAAGTGGCGGTCGAGCACGTCGAGCGCGCGACGCAGGTTCGCGAGCGGCGCGACGTTGCTGCCCGCTGCGACGTAGACGGCCGTGTTGCTCACGACGCCGGGTAGTCTGCGCGACGACGCTCGATGACGATGCCGACGTCGCGCGACCCGCGCAGCGCACCCTGCTTGTTCAGGCGAATCCTGACCGCGGGCACGTCGAACTCCGTGAGGATGATCTGCGCGATGCGGTCGATCAGCGTCTCGACCAGCTGAAATTCCGACTCGCCCACGAACTGCAGCAGCCGCTTCGACACCTTCTTGTAGTCGAGCGTGTCGTCGATGTGATCGCTCGCGGCGGCCTTGCGGATATCGGTGGACATCTCGAGGTCGATCACGACCTTCTGCTTGACCTTCCGCTCCCAGTCCCAGATGCCGATGATGCATTCGGCCGTGAGGCCCGTGAGAAAAATGGTGTCCATCGTTGCCGTCTGTTCGCTCGGGAGGGCCGGTCGGTTCGATTCTGTCGGGCGGTCTTGCGGTCCGTCTGCCGTCACGCGGCGGGCGATGGCGGGACCAGGTCCGTCATCGGCCACCGTGCGCGGGCACGGATCGAGAAGTCGTTGCGTTCACCTGCGGCGAGCCGCAGTTGCCCCAGCAGCGCGATCATCGCCGCGTTGTCGGTGCAGAACTCGGCGCGAGGATAGACGACCCGGACCCCCTGCCGCTCGCCCATCGCAAGCATCCGGGCGCGCAGCCGCCGATTGGCGCCCACGCCGCCCGCCACGACCAGCGTCGAGGCGCCGGTGGCATCGATTGCCCGTTGGCACTTGATGACGAGCGTATCGACCACGGCCTCCTCGAACCCCCGGGCTGCGTCGGCTCGCGCCTGCGGGTCGAGTTCGCCATGGTTGCGCAACGCCACGACCACCGCGGTCTTGAGGCCGCTGAACGAAAAATCGAGTCCCGGGCGTTCGGTCAGCGGCCGCGGGAAACGGAAGACGTCGGGCCGGCCCTGCTCGGCCAGCGCTGCGAGTTGCGGGCCGCCGGGGTAGCCAAGCCCGAGCAGCTTAGCCGTCTTGTCGAAGGCCTCGCCGGCCGCGTCGTCGAGCGAACTGCCCAGGAGTTCGTACCGGCCGACCCCCTCCACCCGTGCGAGCAGCGTATGTCCGCCCGAGACCAGCAGCGCGACGAACGGGAACTGCGGCGGCTCCGGCTCGAGCAGGGGCGCCAGCAAGTGACCCTCCATGTGGTGAACCCCGATGCAGGGCAGGTCCCAGGCGTAGGCCAGGCTCCGGGCGACCGCGGCACCGACCAGCAGCGCACCCACGAGGCCGGGGCCGCAGGTGTAGGCGATGCCGTCGATCGTCGCGCGTCCGCCGCCCTGTTCGACCGTTTTCTCCAGCAAAGGCAACAACTTACGAAGGTGGTCACGCGATGCAAGCTCGGGCACCACGCCGCCATACGTCGCGTGCAGGGCCACCTGGCTGTACAACTCGTGCGCCAGCAGGCCGGCCTGGTCGTCATAGACGGCGGCGGCGGTCTCATCGCAGGAGGTCTCGATCCCCAGAACCCGCATGTGGTCGGCTCGCTGTACTTTTGCAATTCCCCACCGCGATCTCTAGAATTCGCGGTCCCTTGCTGGCCGTGTGTCCCCCCGGGGCCCGGCTGGCTGTCCAACAACGTTTCGATGACTGGCGCCCAGGCCACCGGCCGGCCGCCCAGCCGTTTTGACCGATTGACGAGGTTTCGATGCCCAGCGTCCGCATCCGTGAAAACGAATACTTCGATGCCGCCCTGCGCCGCTTCAAGCGCGCGTGTGAAAAGGCCGGCGTGCTGACGGAACTTCGTCGCCGCGAATTCTACGAGAAGCCGACGCAGGAGCGTAAGCGCAAGAAGGCGGCCGCAGTCAAGCGCCACCAGAAGCGCAGCACGCGCGACTTCTCGTCGGCACCTCGCGTACGCAGTTTCTGATCCGCTTGCCCGACCGACCGATCACCCGGTTGATCAGGCGCCCCGGTCGCGACGCCAGCACACCACGATGACCACCTCCCTCAAGGAGCGGATCACCGAGGACATGAAGTCCGCCATGCGAGCGGGCGAGAAAGAACGTCTCGGCACCATCCGCATGCTCCAGGCGGGTATCAAGCAGCGCGAAGTGGACGAGCGTATCGCGCTCGACGACGCGCAGGTGTTGTCCGTCATCGAGAAGATGCTCAAGCAGCGCAAGGAATCGATCGCCCAGTTCGAGCTGGGCGGCCGCGCCGATCTCGCGGCCAGGGAGCAGGCCGAAATTGAACTGCTGACGGTCTACCTGCCCGCGCAGCTCGCCGACGCCGAGGTCGATGCCCTGATCAGGGAAGCGATCGCGTCCACCGGGGCCGCGTCCATGAAGGACATGGGCAAGGTGATGGCGATCGTGAAGGCGAAGGCCGCCGGGCGTACCGACATGGGCGCGGCCAGCGCCCGCATCAAGGCGGCGCTCTCCGCCTGATCCGGCTGCGTGCCGGTGCGCCTCGGTTGGGCGCCTTTCACTTTGTTTGTTCTTGTCGCGCTGCGCGTTTTCGCGCGACCAGGCGCGTTTGGCGCGCGGAGCCGAGGTCGGGGTTTGGAGCTCTTTTCCCC
>JBAVJR010000030.1:0-10427 GCA_049687855.1 Steroidobacteraceae bacterium
GCGCAAGTCGGCTGCGCCATCACCGTCCGTGTCCCGCAACAGCGTGATGCGGTCGGCACTCGGCGTCGCGGCGCCCGCCTTCTTCATGAAATAGCCCATCACACGATTCTTGATTCCCGTCTGGTCGGCGGGCCGCGGCGGAGCATTGGTTTCCGCAACCAGGACATCGCCGTTGGGCAGGACGTACAGCCAGCGGGGGTGGTCGAGTCCGTTGGCGAACGCATTGACGGTCATGTCCGCTGCGGCGCGCGGTCGCGTGCCCTGTGCCCAACCGACGGCCGGAGCCACGTTCACAGTCGGGATCAGTGCCTTTGCGGGACCAGGCAGCTCGGGATCGGGCCCAAGTCCAACGCTGTTGGATAACGGCGCGGTGCTGCAAGCGGTCGCACAGGCCACGAGTGCCAGAGTTGCGCACGCGATTGGAACTCGATGGCTGGCCATACGCTGCATGAGATTGCCTGCATTCGCTCAGTGAATTGTCTGCCAGTGAACGCTGGCGCCCGGCGCGGCCGGCGTCGGTACGCTGACGCACAGACCCAAGGTCCCGCGCCTCCTACTGTCTGCCGTCCGGGCGGACTGAAAAGCGACCGTTGGCTGGCTGACCGCCGCATCGAGAAAAGGCATGGGATTGTTGACGACTGAACATCAGAAGGCGGGGTATCTCGCCGATTTCATCGTCTATGCCGCGGCTTGCGCGGCGTTGGCCTTGTTGCTGGCCATAGTGGCCCCGTACGAGCGGCGGGCAGAGCTCCTGGCCCTTGCGTTGCTGGGGCTCGTGGCCTGGACGCTGGTCGAGTACGTGCTGCATCGGTTCGTACTGCATGGCATACAGCCGTTCCAGGCGTGGCACGCCGAGCATCATCGCCGGCCGCGGGCGCTGATCGGCACGCCAACGATCCTGAGCGCTACGCTGATCGCCGCGCTGGTATTTCTTCCTGCGCTGGTGCTGAGCGACCTCTGGCGCGCCTCCGCGCTGACGTTCGGCCTGCTCACAGGCCACCTGGTGTACGCGCTCGTGCACCATGCGGCACACCATTGGCGTGCTGACACGGCCTGGTTACGGCAGATCAAGCGGCACCATGCGCTGCACCACAGCCCAGTGGCAGCTGCAACCCGCTACGGTGTGACCAGCGCCCTCTGGGACGTCGTCTTCCGGACCAACGGCACGTCATTGCCCCGCGCGGCGAGTTGATGCGGTCCTTCCTGAGCCACATCGCTGGTTCCGATCGCGAATCCGCCTTTGAATTCGCCGAGGTAATCCGGGCAGAAATCTTCAGCGCCGAGCGACTGGAGCAGCATGCCGCGAGCCTGGCTGCCGCGCAGACCGTAACGGCGCGGCCGGTTGCGGCCCGGCCACTGACCGCGCGACTGCGCCACAACCACAGGGCGCTCCTCGACGCGCATCGTGCCATCGCGAAGTCCATCGCCGCGGGCGGAGCCATCACACCGGCTGCGGAATGGCTCGTCGACAATTACCACGTCGTCGAAGCCCAGATTCGCCAGGTTCGCGACGACCTGCCAGCGGGCTACTACCGGCAACTGCCCAAGCTGGCCGACGGTCCGCTGGCTGGCTATCCGCGCGTGCTGGGGCTGGCGTGGGCCTTCGTCGCTCACACCGACAGTCGCTTCGACGCCAACCTGCTGTGCCAGTTCGTGGCTGCCTATCAACGCGTGCAGCCGCTGACGATCGGCGAGCTGTGGGCGATCGCGATCACCTTGCGAATCGTGCTGATCGAAAACCTGCGGCGCGCCGCCGAGTTGATAGCGAGCCGGCGCGCTGTCCGACAGCAGGCTGACCGCGTGGCTGACCGGCTCCTCGGCGCCGGCGGCAAGCAGGCTCAGCCGCTGGCGACGGTGTTGCAGGAGCTGGAAAGCGTCCAGCTGTCGACGACCTTCGCCGTCCAGCTGCTGCAACGGTTGCGCGACCAGGACCCGGAGGCGACGCCCGCATTGACGTGGCTCGAAGCTCGTCTCGCGACCACCGGCACCACCGCGGACGAGGTCGTCCGCGACGAGCACCAGCGCCAGGGCGCATCGAGCGTGACCGTCCGCAACGTGATCATGAGCATGCGCTCGATCTCCGCGGTCGACTGGGCGGACCTGTTCGAATCCATGAGCCTCGTCGACGACGTGCTGCGCACCGATGCGGATTTCGCGCAGTCCGACTTCTCGACCCGCAATCGCTGCCGCGACGCGATCGAGGAGCTGGCGCGGGGGTCGCGGTACTCCGAGCTGGACATCGCGAGGCGCGCGATACAGGTCGCGGGCACGGGTGGCACCCGGCGCGAACGCCATGCCGGCTATTTCCTGATCGCGCGGGGACGCCGTGCATTCGAGAACCTGCTCGACTTTCGGCCGTCGGTGCGCGCAGGGATCAACCGCGTCATCGCCCGCATGGGAATCCATGGCTACCTCGCAGGCGTCGCGTTGCTCGCGCTCGTCATGCTGGCGTGGCCCTTGTCGGTGCTGCTGAGCGGCGGCATCGGGGTGCTGGCACTCGCGGTCCTCGCGGCGTCGGGTCTCGTTCTCGCGGTGGACGCTGCGATGGCCGTTGCCAACAGCAGCATCACGAGCCGCTTCAGCGCCAGGCCCTTGCCCGAAATGGAACTTGCGGAGGGCATCCCCGCTGACCTGCGAACGCTGGTGGTCGTCCCCATCCTCTTCACGACCAGCGAGGCACTCGCCGAACACATCGAGCACCTGGAGGTTCATCACCTGGCGAGCCTGGACGGTGACGTGACCTTCGCGCTGCTGGCGGACTGGGCCGATGCGCCGTGCGAAGCGGTCGAAGGTGATGAAGCGCTGCTCGAAAGTGCAGTCGCGGGCGTCCGGCGCTTGAATCACAGGTACGGTCCCTCCCGGGAAGGCGATCGATTCCTGTTGCTCCATCGGCGGCGGTTGTGGAATGCGGCGCAGGGGACCTGGATGGGGTGGGAGCGCAAGCGCGGCAAGCTGCACGAGCTCAATCGCCTGCTGCGCGGCGCGCTCGACACCAGCTTCCTTGGGCCTGACGGCAAGCCGCCCGCCGTTCCAGCCGGCGTGCGCTATGTCGTGACGCTTGATGCCGATACGCGCTTGCCGCGAGACACAGTGCGCCGGCTGGTCGGCAAGATGGCGCACCCCCTCAACGCGCCGCGCTTTGACGACCGCAGCGGGCGCGTCATCGAGGGCTACGGGATACTGCAGCCACGCATCGCGTCGTCGCTGCCGCTCGGCTACGAAGGCTCGCGTTATCAGCGCCTGGTTTCCGGCGCCGGCGGAATTGATCCGTACGCGTCCGCCGTGTCCGACGTCTACCAGGATCTCTGCGGTGAGGGGTCGTACGTCGGCAAGGGCATCTACGACGTCGACGCCTTCGAGGCAGCGCTGGCAGGCCGTATTCCCGAAAACACGTTGCTGAGCCACGACCTGTTCGAGGGACTGTTCGCGCGGGCTGGACTCGCTTCCGACATCGAGCTCGTGGACGAGTATCCCGCGCGCTACGCCGCTGCGACGGCCCGTTCCCACCGGTGGGTACGCGGGGATTGGCAGCTGCTGCCCTGGGTGTTCGGCTGTGGCCCAGACGGCATCGAGCGCAGCCGCCGCTCCATCCCCTTGCTTGGTCGCTGGAAGATGTTCGACAACCTGCGCCGGTCACTCGTGGCGCCCGCAAGCTTGCTCACCCTCGTGATCGCGTGGACCCTGCCGCTGCCATACGCAGCGACCTGGACGGCATTCGTCGTCGCGATGCTCGCAATTCCGACCCTGCCGTCGTTGCTGGCCGGTCTGGTTCCGCGGCACGGCGGCATTGCGTTGCGAAGCCATTTCCGGGCGGTCGGAGCCGACGCGCAGTTGGCCGCGACCAGGACGGCGTTGATGTTGTCGTTGCTGGCGCACCAGTCATGGTTGATGTGCGACGCAATCGGACGGACGCTGTACCGGCTGTTCGTCAGTCGGCGCCAGCTGCTCGAGTGGGTCACGGCGCAGGAGCAGAACAGCAGACGCCTGGACGTGGCCGGCCACTACCGCCTGATGGCGGGCGCCCTCGTCATCAGCCTGGCGGTGCTCGGACTCGTGGTGACAGGACAGGCCAGTGCGCTGTTCGCCGTTCCGTTCATCCTTGCCTGGCTGTCGTCACCGTCGCTCGCGTGCTGGGTGAGCCAGCCGTCGCGGGTCGCCGAATCGCAGCCAGTGTCCGACGTCGACGCCGCTGCGCTGCGCCTGGTCGCCCGCCGCGCCTGGCATTACTTCGACACGTTCGTCACGGCTGCGGACAACATGCTGCCGCCCGACAATTTCCAGGAGGAGCCGTGGCCGGTGCTGGCCCACCGCACTTCGCCGACCAACCTGGGCCTCTACCTGCTGTCGATCGTCACGGCACGTGATCTCGGCTGGGTCGGCACCGTCGACGCCGTCGAGCGGCTCGAGTCGACGCTCGCGACCATGGGTCGGCTCGAGCAATGCCATGGGCATTTCTACAACTGGTACGACACGCAGGACCTGCGGCCGCTCGAACCACGATACGTCTCGTCCGTGGACAGCGGCAACCTCGCCGCGCACCTGCTCACGCTGGCCAATGCCTGCGACGGAATGATGGCCGGGTCCGCGGACGCGACGCAGGTCTTCGCCGGGATCGGTGACGGCCTTGCGCTGGGCCGCGAATCGCTCGGGATGACCGTGGATACGCGGCTGGCCGCCGCGATCGCAGCGTTCGGCAACGAGTTGTCGGACCGGACCGCGGGGTCGGAGCCGCTCGCCGCGAGCCTGGACGCGCTGGCGACCCGGGCCGGTGCGATCGTCGCACTGATTGCGCAGCTGGTCGGCGAGGGAGGCAATGAGGGCAGCGCCGAAACCGTCGCGTGGGCCGACGCCGCGCTTCATTCCGTCCAGAGTCACCTGCGCGACCTGGTGCCCGCGCCCGCGACGGAGGCCGATTCATTGCCGCAGCGCATCGCGGCGCTGGCGGCGACGTCGCGTCGCATGGCGGCGGCGATGCGCTTCGACTTTCTCTTCGACCACGAACGCAAGCTGCTCTCGATCGGCTACCGCGTACTCGAGGGCAGCCTCGATCCGAGCTGCTACGACTTGCTCGCGTCCGAGGCGCGGCTGGCGAGCTTCGTCGCGATCGCCAACGGCGACGTCCCCGCGCGGCACTGGTTCCGCCTCGGGCGTGCCGTGGTCCGCGTGCGTCACGGCGCGGCGCTCGTCTCGTGGTCCGGCTCGATGTTCGAATACCTGATGCCGTCGCTCGTCATGCGCGCGCCCGCCGGCAGCCTGCTCGAGCAGACCAGTCATCTCGTGGTCGACCGTCAGCAGGCGTACGGCAGGAAGCTCGGCGTCCCCTGGGGGATTTCGGAGTCGGCCTATAACGCGCGCGACCTCGAGCGCACCTACCAGTACTCGAGCTTCGGCGTGCCGGGGCTCGGCCTGAAACGCGGGCTCAGCGAGAACACCGTCGTCGCTCCGTACGCGACCGCGCTGGCCGCGATGGTCAGGCCGCACGCGGCCGTCAGGAACTTTGCCAGGCTGGAGAAGATCGATGCGCGGGGCCGGTATGGCTTCTATGAAGCCCTGGACTACACCGCGCGGCGGCTGCAGGACGGTGAGCCGTTCGCCATCGTGCGTGCCTACATGGCGCACCACCAGGGCATGACCATCGTCGCGCTCGCCAACACGCTGCTCGACGGCCTGATGCGCAAGCGATTCCACGCGGAACCCCGCATCAAGGCGACCGAACTGCTGCTGCAGGAACGGACGCCACGTGACGTGTCGGCCCCCGTCGCGAGTCTTCCGGAGAGCGGTATCTCCGAGTGGTCCGACGACGTCATGCCGCTGCTGCCTCGTACGATCGACACGCCGCACCATGCGTCGCCGCGGACGCGGGTGCTGTCGAACGGTCACTACGCCGTGATGCTGACGGCCGCCGGGTCCGGCTACAGCCAGTGGCACGATCTGGCGGTCACGCGCTGGGCGGCCGACGTCACTTGTGATGCGTCGGGCTCGTTCCACTTCCTGCGCGATGTCGACACCGGCAAGGTCTGGTCGGCAGGATATCAACCGACGGGCGTCGAACCCGACGCCTACGAGGTGACGTTCAGCGAGCACCGGGCGGAATTCGTCCGCCGCGACGGCGACTTGACGACGACACTCGACGTGGTCGTGTCGGCCGAGTGCGATGCCGAGGTGCGCCGCGTCTGTCTCTCGAACATGGGCGATCGCGTCCGGACCATCGAAATCACCTCGTATGCCGAAGTCGTGCTGGCGCCGCGCGCTGCCGACGAGGCGCACCCGGCGTTCTCCAAGCTCTTCGTGCAGACCGAACACTTGCCGGCGATCGGCGTGCTGCTGGCGACGCGTCGCCGGCGCTCACCCGGGGAAACATGCGCCTGGGCTGCTCATCTCGCCGTCATCGAGGGTGATTCCGTCGGGCCCGGCCGGTTCGAAACCGATCGCGCCAGCTTCATCGGGCGCGGTCGGCAAGTGCGTGCGCCAGTTGCGCTCGCAGGCGATCCCCTCGCCGCGGGCAAGGTGGGAGCGGTGCTCGATCCGATCTTCAGCCTCACGCGCCGCGTACGTCTCGCCCCGGGCGCCACCGCACGCATCGCGTTCTGGACGCTGGTGGCGCCGTCGCGTGAAGAAGTGCTGGACCTGGTGGACCAGCACCGGGACGTGCCGGCCTTCGACCGCGCCGTGACGCTCGCCTGGACCCAGGGCCAGGTCGAGCTGCACCACCTGGGGATCGCCCCGGACGAGGCAATGCTCTTCCAGCGCCTGGCCGGTCACCTGCTCTACAACGATCCGGCATTGCGCCCGTCGTCCGACGTGCTTCGGCGCCGCAACGGTGGGCAGCAGGCACTCTGGGCCCATGGCATTTCGGGCGACCTGCCGCTCGTGCTCATCCGGATCGACGATACGGACGATCTGGGCATCGTGCGACAGTTGTTGCGTGCCTTCGAATACTGGCGCCTGAAACAGCTGAACGTCGATGTCGTGATCCTGAACGAGCGTTCGTCGTCCTACGTGCAGGACCTGCAGTCGGCGCTCGAGTCACTGACACGTGCCGGCTTGTCGCGGGTGAGGATCCACGGCGAGTCGGTGCGCGGCGGCGCGTTCATCCTGCGCTCCGACATCATTCCGAGCGAAACGCGCCTGGCCCTGCTGGCTGCAGCGGGCGCCGTGCTGCTCAGTCGTCATGGCAGTCTCGCCGAGCAACTCGATCGGTTGGAGCAGGAGCCACCGGCTGTGCCGCCGCCGTCTTCCGCCTTGCGGTCACGCCGCGACTCGCCGGATGCGTCGCCCGATGTTCCGACGCTCGAGTTCTTCAACGGTCTCGGGGGCTTCACGGTCGATGGCGAGGAATACGTGACGGTGCTGCGCGACGGTCAGCCCACGCCCGCGCCCTGGATCAATGTGATTGCCAATGCCGGGTTCGGCTTCCAGGTATCGGCCGATGGCAGTGGCTGCACCTGGGCGGGCAACAGTCGCGAGCACCGACTCACGCCGTGGTCGAACGATCCGGTTGGAGATCGTTCGGGCGAAGCCCTCTACGTCCGTGACGACGATACCGGCCTGCTGTTCGGGCCGACCGCACTGCCGGTCCGCAACGCGAATGGCGAGTACCTGGCGCGGCACGGGCGCGGCTACAGCCGGTTTGAGCATGCGCGGGCCGGCATCGCGCTCGACTTGCTGCAGTTCGTCCCCGGTGAAGAGCCGGTCAAGGTATCGCGCCTGCGGATCCGCAATCTCTCCGGTCGCACGCGTCACCTGACGCTGACGGCCTACGCTGAATGGGTGCTCGGCACCTCGCGCAGCAGCACCGCACCCTTCATCGCGACGGAGATTGATCCGGTTACGCGCGGCATGCTCGCGCGCAACCTCTGGGGTGGAGCACACACGCGAGTCGCGTTCATGGATCTTGGCGGACTGCAGACGGCGTGGACCGGCAACCGCATGGAGTTCATCGGACGCAACGGCACGCTCGAACGGCCCGCGGCACTTGCGACAGGAGCGGCGCTTTCGGGCCGAACCGGCGCTGGCGTCGACCCCTGCGGCGCGCTGCAGACCTCGGTCGTGCTTGCCGCGAATTCGTCCATCGAACTCGTCTGGCTCCTGGGCGAGGCCGACAGCACGCAAGCCGCCCAGGCCATGATCACGCGCTGGCGTCGCGAGGACGTGGCGGCCGCCCTGCAATCCGTTCGCGCGGACTGGGGCGCCGTGCTCGATACCGTCACCGTCCGTACGCCGGACCGCGCGTTCGATCTCATGCTGAACGGCTGGCTGCTCTACCAGACACTCGCGTGCCGCCTCTGGGCTCGCAGTGCGTTTTACCAGGCGAGCGGTGCGTACGGTTTCCGCGATCAACTGCAGGACACGATGGCCCTGGTCCTCGCGCAGCCCGCCCTCGCACGGGAGCACCTGCTGCGCGCCGCAGGCCGGCAGTTTCCCGAGGGCGACGTGCAGCATTGGTGGTTGCCGCAAACGGGACGCGGCGTGCGCACCCGCGTCTCCGACGATCGGGTCTGGCTCGGCTATTGCGTCGCACACTACGTCGAGACGACTGCCGACGCGGGTGTTCTCGACGAGGTGATCCCGTTCCTGGACGGGCCGGCATTGCAGCCCGGCGAGAGCGACAATTTCTTCCTGCCAACGGCCGGCGAGCTGTCGGCGACGCTCTTCGAACATTGCGCGCGCGGACTGGACGGCAGCCTTGCCGTCGGTTCGCACGGCCTGCCACTGATCGGGACCGGTGACTGGAACGACGGGATGAACGACGTCGGCGTCGCGGGGCGGGGCGAGAGCGTCTGGCTGGGATGGTTCCTGCACTTCGTGCTGTCGGCCTTCGTGCCGCTCGCCGAGGCGCGGGGCGAGCATGGGCGAGCCGCGACCTGGCGCGCGCACGCGGCCGCCTTGCGGTCGTCTCTCGAGCGGCATGGCTGGGACGGCGACTGGTATCGACGCGCGTACTTCGATGACGGCACGCCGATGGGATCGGCGGCGAATGGAGAGTGCCGCATCGACTCCATCGCACAGTCGTGGAGCGTGCTTTCCGGCGCCGCGGACCGGGACCGGGCGGCGCGAGCGATGGCGTCTCTGGACTGGCACCTGGTCCGTCGTCAAGACGGCCTGGCCCTGCTGCTGACACCCCCGTTCAATCTCTCCGCGCCGGATCCCGGCTACATCCAGGCCTACCCGCCCGGTATCCGCGAGAACGGTGGGCAGTACACGCACGCTGCGGCATGGGCGGTGATCGCGTTCGCGCAGCTCGGTGACGGCGACAAGGCAGGCGGGCTGTTCTCGATGCTGAATCCGATCAACCACGCGCTCACGCACGACGACGCATTGCGTTACGGGGTCGAACCTTACGTCGTGGCGGCTGACGTCTATTCGGAGGCACCGCACGTCGGGCGCGGTGGCTGGACCTGGTACACGGGCTCGGCCGCCTGGATGTATCGCGCGGGCCTGGAATGGATTCTCGGTTGCCGCATGCGTGGGGCGACGCTGTTACTCGATCCCTGCGTGCCGCGGACCTGGACGGAATTCCACGTCAGCCTTCGCTACCGTGGCACCCGCTACGAGATCGCATTCGAGAATCCGCTCGGCCTCAACCGCGGACTCGCAACGTTGCAACTCGATGGCGATGAGCTGGCGGCGCGGCCGGGACTCGTGCCGCTGGTCGACGACGGAGTGACGCACCGGGTGCGCGCCGTCCTTGGATGAGGGCAACACCACGCCGCCCGACTGCGGTCGCCGGCACGTACAGGAGAATCCACGCATGACGACCCAGACCTATCCTTTCGAACTTCCCTCGCTGCCGTATGCGCCGGACGCTCTCGAGCCGCACTTCGATGCGCGCACGATGCGCATTCACCACGACGAGCATCATCGCGTCTATGTCGAACGGCTGAACGCCGCACTGAAGGACCATCCGGAACTTCACGGCAAGGCCATCGAGAACCTGTTGCGCAACCTGAACCGTGTTCCGGCGGACATCCGGAAAACCGTGCGGAATAACGGTGGCGGGCATCTCAATCACTCATTGTTCTGGAGCCTCATCGCGGTGCCCGGCAAGCACTTGCCCACGGGCCCGCTGCTCGCCGCATTGACGGATAGCTTTGGTTCCCTCGAGGCTTTCCGGGAGAAATTCCGTGAAGTGGCGACCGGGCACTTCGCTTCAGGCTGGGTGTTCCTGGTTGCCGACGCCAGGAAGAATGCGCTGGAGGTGCTGGCACTGCCCGATCACCATTGCGTGCTGGGCACGCACCAGACGGTGCTGCTCGTCTGCGACGTCTGGGAACATGCGTACTACCTGAAGCACCAGCAGAAGCGTGCGGACTATGTGGACTGCTGGTGGCAGGTTGCCAACTGGCAGGAGGCGGCGCGGCGGTTCGATGCGTCCCGGCAGACCGCCGCTTGACGCTTTTCCCGCATCGCGGCAAGCGCCATGCGCC
>JBAVJR010000031.1:0-4042 GCA_049687855.1 Steroidobacteraceae bacterium
GAGTTCGTCCGGGCCGGACGAACGTCGTCTTGCGCTGCAAGAGCGTTCGCTTGCAAGGGGGGGGAGATCATGTCGAGCGCGCCGGCCGCAGCAACCACTGGCCACGCCGATCCGCGCGTACCGGCGCGCGATCGTTGCGTCGTCCGCTACCTGATCGACCGCTGGGCCGCCGAGCGCGGCGACCAGCCGTACGTCATCTTCGACGGCGGCCGGCACTGGACCTACCGCGAACTGCGCGAGCAGGTGATCGCGGTTGCCGCCGGCCTGCAGCGCGCCGGCGTGCAGCAGGGCGAGCACGTGCTGTGCTGGCAACCGAATACGCCCGAGATGCTGCTCACGTACTACGCGCTCAATTACCTCGGCGCGGTGTACGTCCCGATCAACACGGCGTATCGCGGCGGCGTGCTCGAGCACGTCATCGAGAACTCGGATGCGAAGCTGGCGGTCGTGCACGGCGACCTCGTGCCGCGGCTGCAGGAAGTCGCGCTCGCAAAACTCGAGAGACTGGTGGTCACGGGTACCGACGAGGTTCCGCCCGCGCCCCTGCCCGCGGTTCTCTTCGGGACGCTGGCCGGCAATGAGGCAGACCTGCAGCCGCTCGCTCGCCCCATCGAGCCCTGGGACACGCAGTCGATCATCTACACGTCCGGCACGACGGGTCCGTCGAAGGGCGTGCTGTCCTCCTACCTGCACATGTATACGAACCCGGGTCCCGAGTCCTGGTACTTCATCGACGGAGCCGACCGCTTCCTCGTCAACATGCCGATGTTCCACATCGGCGGCATGGGCCTCAGTTTTGCGATGCTGGCGCGGGGCGGCTCGATCGTCCTGCCCGAGCGCTTCTCGACGGATACGTTCTGGCCGCTCGTGCGCGAGACCGAAACGACCGCAGTGTTCCTGCTCGGCGTGATGGCGACCTTCCTGCTCAAGGCGCCCGCCGGGCCACAGGATCGCGATCACAAGGTGCGCAAGTGCTTCATCGTGCCGCTGAGCGACGGCGCGGAAGAATTCCACCAGCGCTTCGGCCTCGACGTGTACACGATCTTCAACATGACCGAGATCTCGTCGCCGATCGTGTCCGAGCCGAATCCACAGGTGCGCGGCACCTGCGGCAAGGTGCGGGCAGGCGTCGATGTCCGGCTCGTCGACGAAAACGATTGCGAGGTCGCCATCGGCCAGGTGGGCGAGATGATCGTCCGCACCGACCGGCCGTGGGCAATGAACAGCGGCTACTACAAGAACGCCGAGGCGACCGCGCGTGCGTGGCGCAACGGCTGGTTCCACACCGGCGATGCGTTCCGCATGGACGAGGCGGGCAACTTCTTCTTCGTCGACCGCATCAAGGACGCGATCCGCCGTCGCGGCGAGAACATCTCCTCGTTCGAGGTCGAAGCCGAGATCGTCCGCTTCCCCGCGGTGCGCGAAGCCGCGGCGGTCGCAGTGCCCAGTGAACTCGGCGAAGACGAAGTCATGGCGATCGTGGCGCCGGCGCCGGGACACACCATCGACCCGGCGGCGCTGCTCGAGTTCCTGCGCGGGCGCCTGGCCTATTTCATGATCCCGCGGTACGTGCGGGTGCTGCCCGAACTGCCGAAGACGCCGTCTGCCAAGGTGCTGAAAGCCGACCTGCGCCGGCAGGGGATCACTGCGGATACCTGGGACCGCGAGCAGGCCGGTATCGTGATCCGTCGCGACAGGATCGGGAGCTGAGACAGTGGCCACGGGAAGGACGCCAGCCAGGACGGCCCGCGCGACGAGTGCGGCTCAGGAGAACGGCAAGCCCCACGAGTTGCGCACCGAAGTGCAGGAATTCAAGCGCCGCCGCATCCTCGAGGAGGCGCGCGAGCTGTTCTTCGCGCAGGGCTACGAAGCCACGACGCTCGACTCGATTGCCGAGTCGCTCGATGTCACGAAACCCTTTCTCTATTCGTACTTCCGCAACAAGAGCGAAATCCTGAACGCGATCTGCGAGATCGGCATCACCGAGTCGATCGCGGCACAGGAGGAAGTCCTGGCCATGGAGCTCGCGCCGTCCGAGAAACTGCGGCTCATCGTCGAACGCGTCACGTCCATCGTGATCCGCGACCAGAAGTACGTCGTCGTCTACAACCGCGAGGAAAAGAACCTCGAGGACGCCGAGCAGAAGCACCTGATCGACCTGCGCAAGTCGTTCGACCAGCGGCTCGCGAAACTGCTCGAGGAAGGCAATGCCAGTGGCGACTTCACCGTGGACCAGCCGCGCATGCTGGCGGTGTCGATCAGCGGCATGCTCACCTGGGTGGCGACGTGGTATCGGCCGCGCGCCGCCTACACGGTGACCGACGTCGTGATGCACATGATCCAGAACGTGGAGCGCATGGTCGGCTGGAAGCCCCGCGCCAAGTAGGCGCCCAGCGAACGAGAAACCTTGCCCATGGCCATGCGCCGCACCATCTTCGAGCCCGAGCACGAGACTTTCCGCGACGGCGCCCGTCGCTTCTTCCAGGCCGAGATCGCGCCGCACGCGGAGCGCTGGCGCAAGCAGGGCATGGTCGACCGCGCGGCCTACCTGAAGGCCGGCGCGCAAGGCTACCTGCTCATGTGGGCCGACGAGGAATTCGGTGGCGCGGGCGTCGCCGATTTCCGCTACGAGCAGGTCCTGATCGAGGAGAACATCCGTCACGGCGAGCCGTGCTTCTACCTCAACCTGCACTCGCGCCTGGTCGGGCCTTACTTCGGCCAGCTCGGCAACGACGAGCAGAAGGCTCGTTTCCTGCCCTCGTTCGTCAAGGGCGAGAAGATCCTGGCCGTTGCCATGACGGAGCCGGGCGCCGGCAGCGACGTGGCCGGAATGAAGACGCGCGCCGAGGACAAAGGCGACCACTGGCTGCTGAACGGTTCGAAGACCTACATCTCCAACGGGCAACTCGCGGACGTCGTGGTCGTCGCGGCACGTACGGTGCCCGACCAGCGCTACGGCATCGGGCTCTTCATCGTCGAGCGCGGCATGACGGGCTTCGAGCGCGGGCGCCACCTGCAGAAGATCGGCCTGCATGCGCAGGACACCTCCGAATTGTTCTTCAAGGACGTGAAGGTGCCGAAAGCCAACGTGCTGGGCGACCCGGCCAGGGGCTTTCACTACCTCACGCACTTCCTCGCCGAAGAGCGCCTGATCGGCTCCGTGCAGTACACGACCGGAGCGCAGCTGGCATGGGACCTCACGCTCGACTGGGTCAAGGAGCGCCGCATGTTCGGCAAGCCGCTGGGCGCGTTCCAGAACACACGCTTCAAGCTCGCCGAACTGCGCGCACAGATCGATGCGGCGCAGGTCTTCGTCGACACGCTGGTGACCGAGCACCTGCAGGGCAGGTTGAGCGCGGAACTCGCGGCCGAGGCCAAGCTGCTGACCAGCGAGCTCGAGTTCCGCACGGCCGACGAATGCCTGCAGCTCTTCGGGGGTGCGGGCTACATGGAGGAGTACCGCATCTCGCGCTGTTTCACCGATGCCCGGGTGTCCCGGATCTATGCGGGCGCCTCGGAAGTGATGAAGGAAATCATCTCGCGCGGCTTCGGGCTCGACGACCGCAAGCTGACCTGACCTCGGCCCGGCGCGCCTAAGTCCATGAATTTGCTGGCCCCGGACATAGAGGGCGCTCACCCATTTCCGCAACAGGGGACGCTCACCTGTTTCCGTGGACCCTCACCCGGACCGCGTCCGGCCTCTCCCGCATGCGGGAGAGGTGTCGATGCCCGTCGGAGGTAAGAAGGTCCCCCTATTACAAATAGTATTGCAGTGCCACAAAATTCACGGGTCTGGCGGCGCTGACCCCCAGGGGCGCGGCCCGCTGCTCGGAACCAGATCCAGGGAGAGACTCATGCTGTACACGGGACCCGCCTTCAGCGTCGCGGCGCTGGGCGATGGCATCGTCGAACTCAAGTTCGACCTCGCCGGCGAATCGGTCAACAAGCTCAACCAGGTCGCGCTGCGGGATTTCGCGGCGGCGACGCAGGCGATCGCGAAAGACGGCAGCGTCAGGGGCGTCGTCGTGACTTCGGGCAAACC
>JBAVJR010000032.1:0-11072 GCA_049687855.1 Steroidobacteraceae bacterium
GAGGCCGGCGATGCCCGAGACAATCGGTGCGGATAAGCTCGTTCCGACATTGAACCGGAACTGATCGGTGTAACCGCTAGCTGTCGGCGACTGCGTGCCCAGGTTCGTCGTCGTGTCGATCGAATAGAGGCAGGGCTCGCCCGGGCCGATGTTGACGCAGTTGCCGCCCGGCGCGCCGAGGGCAACGCCCGGGCCGAGGTTGCTGAAACCGACCTTAGTGCCGACGTGGCGGATGCCCGCGACGCCGACCACGCCCGGGCAGTTGGCTGGAGAGACGACGACGCTGCCCTCGTTGCCGACCGACGCGACGACGAGTGTCCCGCGCGCGGCGAGCTGGCCGATCGCGGTGGTGTAGGACTGCATGCAACTGCCCCGCCCGCCGAGGCTCATGTTGATGATTCGCGCCGGGTAGGGGTTCGACGGCGCGCCGTCCACCGGCACCCCGCCCGACCACAACATCGCCGCGATGATGTCGGAGTCCGAGCCTCCGCACTTGCCGAGCGCCCGCACCGGCAGGATCCAGCCATTCCAGCCCAGCCCGGCAATGCCGCGAGAGTTGTTTGCGAGCGCCCCGATGATTCCCGCGACGCGCGTGCCGTGCCATGAGCTGTCGTCCGGCTGGCAGGAGCCGAAAACGCCGCTCGCCGCCTCGGCCGCCGTCACCCAGTCGCCGGGATCGGAAGCATCCGGGTCCCAACCGTCGCCGTCGTTCGCCCCGCCCGGGTCGCGGATGAAGTCATAGCCCGGCAGCAGCTTGCCTCCCTCACCGGCCCGCAGCAGGTCCGGGTGATCGTAGCGAACGCCGGTGTCCAGGTCCGCGACGATCACGCCCGAGCTGCCAGTCGTGATATCCCACGCGCTCACCGCATCGACTGCGCTCGGCGTCGACGCGGAATTCTGCAGATACCACTGGCCGCCGAACAACGGATCGTCAGGCGCCGCGTGCGGAAAGCGCCGCAGGTCGGGCTCGGCGAACTCGACGTCCGGGTCGGCGCGCAGGATCGCAAGATGCGCGTCCACGTTTGCGCTGGTGGCCGGTGCCGCGATCTCGAGCACCTGCAGCAACGGACCGAGTCGCCGTGCCTGCGTGAAAGCGATGCCGGACCGTCCCGACAGCGCCGCGACTTTCTGCGCCGCAATGCTTGCCGCCGTGACCTTGTCAGCAGCGGGTGCCGCCACCGTGCCACGGAACTTGACGATTACCCGACCGGAGCCGTCCTGTGCAGCCGTCGCCAGCTCGGTCCGCGCCGGGTTGAACTCGGACGCGAGACTCGAAACGCATACACAGAGGCCGAGCACTGCGAACGCGACCAATCTGCCCGGTCGACCTCCGCGGCGCGATGACACAGGGGCCGCGGCGAATGGGAATCGGTTGAGCATGCCGCGAAGTATCTCAGGCACAAGCGAGCGACGCACGGGTTGGAGCGCTCTGCGCTGCGACGGCTGTCGAGTCTGCTCCGCCTTGCTCACACGCACGCCGTCGATACCCAGCAGGTCGCCTTCCTTTGCGGCGGGTGCCACTCGGCGTCGGTGAGTTTGTCCCTGGTGAGTAACCTGGAATCCTCCGGGCCGGGCGTGCTGGTATTCGCCGCAGGCCCGTGCGATCTCCGCGAACGCCTCAGTCATCGTACTATCGACCGTACGCTCGGAGCACACATCACAGGCCCGCTGGCGCAACCACGGTCACTGCCGTGCGCGTCAGCGAGTCGCCGCTCCGCGTACATTACTGCGAGTCACGTGGAGGGTTGGCGCATGGATTCGATCCTGGAATTGTCGCAGCAACTGATGGGACTGTGGCTAGCCATCGTCGGGATTGCGATCGTGTTCGGCGTTCTGTGCGCGATCGGGGGTGCTCTAAGCCGTTGGAGGCGGCCTCGTGCACCTTGAGCGTGCGCACGAGGTCCCACATGAACATCGGGGCGATGGCGAGGAAGATCGGGAAGAGGACACCGACCCGTATCTGCAGCATCAGGAACGCGCCCATCAGGACTGCGTGGGCATGAAGCGCCAGCGGTAAAGGCGCCCGCTCCCTGCTTCATCCGGCGGAAGCGTGGCGGATCTTCCTGCCGATCCCGCCTGAGTGATTCGATTGCCGATCGAATTGGTCGGGCCGCCCACCAGTGGATCATCAGCCGTTCTTGATGGTCCCCGACCCGTTGCCCTGCCTGGGCGTGTTGACGAAGTAGTCGAACCGGTAACCGGCGTCCGGAATGGCCGTCCCGTCGTAGGAGTAGGAAACCTCTGCGCCAACGCCGTTGATGGGACTCTTGTTCGAAAAGCCCGGCGGGTAGTACGGATCGCCCGTGCCCCCCGTGAAGTTGAAGCCGGTGAACGTGCAGCCCCCGCTGGTCGCGAAGGTGATGGTATCGGCTTCCTTCTTGATCAAATTGTTACCGCCGTTGCCATTGCAGGGCAGGTTGATCTTCTTTGTCATCGAGTGGCTCCCCTTCTGATCTCGTGCGAGCAGGCCGCAGGGACCATCCCCAGGCCGCGCACGCAGGCTGTGAGCTTAGTGGATTCTTGCCGCGCTGGCGGAGACGGGCTCACCGTTCCCGCATCGTTTTTCGAGGGGCGTCACCAGGTAACCCACATTCGTTGCGACCAGCACGGCCGCGAAATCGGGCGTGTGGTAACCCATCGCCACGAGTTGGTCGATCACGGGCCGCGCGGCGTCGGCCTCCCCGAGCAGCAAGTGGGCGCTTGCCCAGACCGAAAGGAAGTTCGGGTTCGCGCCGATGTGCACGTCGTTGGCGATCGCCTCTCGCGCCCGATTCCAGTGCGCGCGCGCGTCGGCTCCCTCGTTGCGGCGCACGGCGAGCTGGCCCCCGACGATGTGCGCCTGCGCCTCGAGTAGCCGCAGGTTGCGGTCCCCCCGCCCGGCTTCGCTCTCGCGGGCCAGTGTCGCGAACGCGGACGCGAGCAGCTGGTCGGCTTGGGCCGGTTCGCCGAGGGCGAGCCGCAGCCGCGCCGACTCGACCTGCGCGCTCGCCAGTTCGCGTTGCCACGCGCTGTTGGTCCCGTCGGTCGCGACGAGATCGGAGAGGACCCGAAGGGCTTCACCGTCGTGGCCCGAGGCCTCCTGGAGGCGGCCCGCGCCGCGCGCGATACCGCCGAGTTGGAGGCCGTACTTGCCCAGCCAGAATCGCCAGTCGGCCTGCTTGGCATCGAAGGCCACGAGGGTCCGCGCCGCGCCGACGGCCTCGCGAACGTGTTCCGTCGCCTCGGCTTCGGCGCTGCACAGGGCCAGCGTGCGGCCGAGGATGCCGTTGCTGAT
Organism: Steroidobacteraceae bacterium; assembly: GCA_049687855.1. Lineage (GTDB taxonomy): Bacteria > Pseudomonadota > Gammaproteobacteria > Steroidobacterales > Steroidobacteraceae > RPQJ01. Next base: position 3,275 of record JBAVJR010000032.1, read on the forward strand.
GAGCAGGCGTTCGACCGCGTCGCGGTCGTCCGGGCTGCGGGACGACAGCTCCGCCTTGATGCGGCGCACGTCGCGATAGGCCGCGATGGCCTGCGCAAGCTGCCCCTGCTCGAGCGCGATCTTGCCGAGGCTGTCATGGGCGTCCGCAAGGTCGGCCTGGCGCCGGACATCGCCCGGCTGGCGCGACGCCAGCATCGTCGCGGTCGCCAGGACGGATTCATAGAGTGTCCTCGCCGCCTCGAATTCCCCTCGTGTCTCGAGCACCCGTCCAGCGTTGGTGCGGGCCGAGGACAGAACCTCCAGCCAGTCGTCCTGCGGACGTGCGGCCGTAGCTCGCGTGAGCAGCGCCGCTGCGCGAGTGAAGCTCTCGAGGGCACGGTCGCGATCGCCCTGGAAGTACTGGGCGTTGCCCAGGTGGTTCAGCGTCTCGGCGTAAGCGGCTGCGCGCTCGGGGTTATCGGGCGAGCGTCGCAGGAGCTCCGCCCCCAGTTCAGAGGCCGCGAGATACGACTCCAGGGCTGCCGCGAGCTGGCCCTGGTCCTGGCGCACGTTGCCGATCTTCTGGAGCGCCTTGGTGCGCAGCGCGAGCGTCTGGTCGGTGACGTCGTGTACGGGCAGCGCCGAAAAGTAGGCCATCGCCTGGTTGTCCACCGCCTCGAGTATGTCGAGCCTCTGCACCTCCCGCAGCCGGTCGTTCAGGTCGGTGAGCATGAAAGCGACGAGGCCCTCGGCCTGCTTCTGCCTCTGCTCCGCCGCCTTGCGGGCGATGAGGGCCTCGATCGCGAGCGCCGTCACGACGACCGTCAGCACGAGCGCGAACGCAGTGACCACGACCAGCCGCCGGTTGCGCCGCCGCAGGTCGCGCTGCTTGAGCACGTCGAAGCCGACGCCGAGCAGGCCCGCGATGATCTTGAGCCGCGCGTTGGACTTTCCGTCGCCCCCGGGCCGTGCATCTGCCGCGACCGGCTCGAGGCGCGGCCCGGTCGAGGGGCCGTCCGCGCCATCGAGGAAGCGCAGCGCGGGCGGGAAGCATTCGTGCGACTCCCGTCCTGGACGGTCGCTCGCGTTTGGCTCGCCGTCCACGATCAGGCAGAAGGTGTGATCGCCGCGGCCGAGACTCCTGAAGAAGCGGATCTCCTCGTTGACCCACCGCGAGGCACTTGCGCCGGGCGAGCAGATGACGATGAGGCTGGCCGAATCCTGCAGCGCCTCGCGGATGCGGGTGCCCAGGTCGGTCGCGCTCGGCAGGTCGCTGCGATCGCGGAACACCGGGGAGAGGCGCCGCGAAGTCACGCCCCATTCCGGGTGCGCGAGGTGCGAGGGCACGCGGTAGGTTTCCAGCGCTTTCTGCAGCCAGCGTGCCCACCGCTCGTCACGGTGGCTGTAGCTGATGAAGGCGCTGTACCGGAAAGCGGCTTCAGGGATGGGGGCCGACATCGCCGGGGAGATTATCACCCCGGACCCGGATGCCGTCGGACGATCTGGCCGCCCGCACGTTGCCATGAGCAAGCGCTTTCACGACAGCCGCGCACGAACGTCCGGATGGCATCGCGCAGCGCAGCGCGCCTGCCGGCCGTCGCAGAGCGCTACTTCGGGCAACTGCGCTCGACGTACGGGTTGCCGGCCGAGTCGTACTCGACCCGGTCGCAATATTGCTGCGTCGGGCTGGCCGGTGGCGCGGAAGTCGTTGCGGGCGGGGGCGTGGACGCGTGCGCGACGGCGTTGCCGATGATTGCGCCCACGACCAGGCCGCCGATGGCCCACAGCGCATCGTCGTCGTTGTCGTCGTGGTGATTGCGACCGTAGTAGTAATTGGGATAGCCGTGCCGGTAGTAGCACGGCGCGTAGCTGCGATAGTGGTAATGAGGCGGGTTGCGCACGTAGGAGGGGTAGTGCCCGCCATCGTAGTATCGGTGCTCGCCACCGCCGTCATCGCGGTGACCGCCGTTGTGACCTCGTCCGCCGCGGTGATCGTCGTGCTGTCTGCCGCCGTGCTGGTATGACGGCTGTCGCGAGTTCCGCCCGTGGTCGTCAGCCGTCGAGACTGCCGGGAAGGCCATGGCTGCGCACATGGCCGTGATGAGTAACCTGTTCATGAGTTCGCTCCTGGTCCTGCCCAAGTGCCGCGTTGAATGAGACGAGCCCGACTGACATCCGCTGTGCCGAAACCCGACAGGTCGGCGCACCTCTACAAGACGACTAACGCACCCGGGCCGGATGCGTTGACGCGGCGAACGAGATTTTCGTGCCCGCGGTGGTGGACCCCAAATGGCGGGACTTGCGGTAGGCTGTAGCGTGAGCGCCAACTACCGGAGGTCCACCATGAACATGCGTTCGGTGATCGGTGTGACGGTCTTGTTGATGGGCGTCGTCGCTTGCGGTGGCAAGAGCACCCCGGAACAGGCGGCACCGGCGGCTGCGGCCGCGCAAGCGCCCGTCCTGGCCGAAAACGATACTGCGTCAGCGCCGACCGGCGCGCCGGCTCTGGACATTGCAGACCTCAAGGCGTGTGAAATCGTGACGCCGCAGGAAGCCGCCACGATCATCGGCGGCAAGCTGCTCAACGAGCCTCCGGCCGGATTCTCGAACTGCGTCTATGTCGTGGAGGTTGGCGGCACGACCGAGAGCTATCGCATCAATTTCGCGGCGCCGGCGCTGTATGCGGCCATGTTCGAGGCGCAAAGCGATGCGGAGCGGGGGGTGCCGGTCGCCGGGTTGTGGGACGAGGCATACGTACACCCGCGTGCAATGGGCGGCGGGTACTCCCTCGTCGCTTTGCAACACGGCAGGCTCGGGCTCGAAGTCTGGGGTGACCGGCAGGAGCCCTTGCTCGAACTCGCCAGGCTGGCGGTGTCGCGGGTTCCCTGATCGCGGTCCGCCTAGCCCTGGACCGGATAGAAGAGAATGGTGAGCAGCGCCAGGCCGCTGTACATGCCGATCTCAAGCGTCTCGGAAACGGGCTGGATGCGGAGCAGTGCGCCCCAGACGTGCACGACGATCATGAAGGCCGCTACCGCCAGCAGTACCTGGAACGTGAAGACCAGCCCCGTTCCGTTCACTGCCGCCTGCAGCATCAGGAGTTCGATGATCAGGATGAAGGCCCCGAGGCAACGGCCAAAATAGACGGCCAGGTCCGTCTGCCCCGGAATTTCCCACCCGAACCACTTGGCCCACCTGAGTGGCGCCAGGAAGATGGGCAGCGCAAACACCACCGTTGTCACTGCCATCAGGCAGAAGAGGTACGTCTGCGCGTGCGCGCCCCAGATTCCCAGCATGCTGGCTTTCCCCTGCAGCGGATACCCGGAGCATAGCGAGCCCATTGGTGTCCTGCCAGCAGCGGCTGCAGGTCACATGATGGTCTCCATCCATCCGATCGAACGAGGATGGGACGGCATGGGCGGGCGCACCTGCAGCTGCCCGAAAGCACCGCAGTCCCGGCAGCGCACTCGCAGCGGCAGGCGCAGCGATCCCTTGCCTTGCGCGACCATCTCATCAAGCGGCAGCACGCGCCACGCATCGCAGCGCGGACAGTAGGCCGCCAGCTGGTGGCCGTGTTCATGGAGTCCGGCGACGCTGCCGAGATCGATCATGAAGCGAGAGTAGGCCCGGCGTGGGCTCGCCGGATGAGCCTGCAGGCTGATCACGCCGCTCGCGTTCACGTGCAACTGCGCATGGCGTGCGCGATGGCGCAGCAGCACGCGCGGCGGCAAATTCGGGCAATATCCGGCAAGCTCGGGGCAGGCGGTCCGCTGCCCGACGGAGAAACTCAATGGCTCGACCTTTCCTGTTGCTGGCCGCCGCATTGCTGGCGACATTCGCGCTCAATTCTTCTGCCGATGAGGCAATCCCGCGCGGGCAATTGCCGGACGACGTCCGGCCGGAGCGCTACCGGTTGCAGTTCAACGTCGACCCGCGGCAGGAGCAGTTCGCGGGTGTCGCAGAGATCGACGTGACAGTCGCGCGCCCGGTGCGGATCATCTGGCTGCACGGACACGGCCTGGAAGTCAGCAAGGTCACGGTGGTAAGCCCGCACGCCGGACTGACAGCGGAGTATGAGGAGGTCGAACCGTTGCACGGCGTGGCACGACTGGCGCTCTCGGGCGAGCTGCCGGCAGGACAGGCCACGTTGCGCTTCGACTACACGGGCGGGTTTCGTGGGGGCGCGGAAGGCCTGTTTCGCGAGCAGGTCGGCGACGACTGGTATGTCTTCTCGCAGATGGAGCCGATCGACGCCCGGCGCGTCTTTCCCGGCTTCGACGAGCCGCGTTTCAAGACACCCTTCGAGATCTCCGTCGTCGCACGGGAAACCGACAAGGTCGTATCGAACGCGCTGCCCGGAAGAACCACGCGGACCCCGGACGGCCGTCTGCTGCATGCGTTCCAGCCGACGCTGCCGCTGCCAACCTACCTGCTCGCGCTCGCAGTGGGTCCGCTCGACATCGTGAACGCCACGCTGCCCGCGAACGCGGTGCGACACGCGCCGCTGCCGATGCGCGGCGTCGCGACCAAGGGCAAGGGCGCGCGACTCGCCTATGCCCTCAAGCACACACCAGCCATCGTCGAGCGGCTGGAGGCTTACTTCGGCATCCCCTACCCGTACCCGAAGCTGGACCTGATCGCGTCGGCGCAGATGACCGGCGCAATGGAGAACGCCGGCGCCATCCTCTTCAATGAGACGTTGCTGCTGCTCGACGATGCGGCGCGTCCCACGCAACTGCGCTCGTTCTTCGAGACGATGGCGCATGAACTGGCACACCACTGGTTCGGCGACCTGGTCACGCCCGCGTGGTGGGACGACATCTGGCTCAATGAGTCCTTCGCCGAATGGATGGGCGTCAAGATCGCCGACGAGCTGCGGCCCGACCTCGGGAGTCGCGCGGGACTCGTCGATTCGGCGACCTATGCGATGGATGTCGATTCCAAGCGTTCCGGACGGCCGATCCATCAGCCCGTGTCGGACAACGCACAGATTGCGAGTACGTTCGACAGCATCACCTACGTCAAGGGCGGCGCGGTGCTGTCGATGATGGAGTCGTACCTCGGTGAGCAGACGTTCCGCCAGGGCGTGCAACTGCACCTTCGGCGCCACGAAAACGGCGTCGCCACTTCGGCCGAGTTCTTCGACGCGCTGTCCGACGCAGCGCAGCAGCCGGCGGTAGTCGCGGCGTTCCGCTCATTCGTGGACCAGCCCGGCGTGCCGCTCGTGTCCTTCGAGTCGGCCGGGGACCGGGCGGGCGAGCTGCGCGTCACGCAGGACCGGTACCTGCCGCTCGGCACATCGCTTGCGGGCGGCCAGCTCTGGCAACTCCCGCTGTGCGTACATGCCTATGCCGGGAGCGGCGCCCCCGCCAGGGTCTGTTCGCTCCTGGCGCGACGCTCGGACACGCTCGTCATGCCGGCGGGCACCACGGCCGTGATGCCGAATGCGGCCGGGGCCGGCTATTACCGCTTCGCACTTGGCGGCCCCGATCTCGACCGGACTGTCGCCGTGGCAGCGAAGCTGCCCGAGACCGAGGCGATCATGCTCGCGGATAGCGTCAACGCCGCGTTTCGTGCCGGACGGCTGCCTTTCGGGCAGTTCCTGGAGGCCGCACGGCAACTCTCCGCCCACCCGAGCCGGCTGGCGTCGATCGCGCTTGGCTCGCAGTTGGTCGACATCAAGGACCACTGGGCGGACGCCGCCACACGCTCCGCACTGTCGGCGCTGATCCGCGATCTGTACGCGCCGCGGCTTGCCGGGTTGGGAGTCGATCTGCGCCGCGGAGCCTACATGGCCGAGTCGGCCGAACGGCGCCAACTGCGCCGCTCGCTCGCGTCGCTGGTCGTCGTGGACGGGCGGGATGCCACTCTCCGCGGCAAGCTGACCGAGGCGGCGCGCGCCTCACTCAGGGATCACTCAGCGCTGGATCCCGAGTTCCGCTCGATGGCGTGGCTCGTTGCGGTACAGGAGTTGGGCGACCCGTTCGCCCAGTTGCTCGAATCGACCCTGCTCGCATCCGAAGACAGCCTGCTGCGACGGGACGCTGCGTGGGCGCTTGGAATGGCGGAGGACCCGAAGTCCTCAGCGCGAGCGTTGGCGCTGTCGCTGCATCCCGGGATTCGAACGTCCGAGCTTTACGGTCTGCTTGGCGGGCAATTCATGTCCCCCGTGACGCGCGCAGCAGCGTGGGCATGGCTGCGGGAAAATCTCGACGACGTGATGAACAGGCTTTCCGGCTTCGAGAAGGGGCGGTTGTTCGGGGTTGCCGAGAGCTTCTGCGATGCATCGCTGCGGCCGGAACTCGACCGGACGCTGTCGGCGAAGTCCAGGGAAATCGGCAGCGGCGAACTCGAAGTGCAGCGCGCCCTGGAAGGGTTGGACCTGTGCGTTGCGCAGCGGGCGGCGCTTGGCCCTTCGGTGGTCGCGGCAATCGGAGTGCAGTGACAAGACGGTCTCTGCTTGTACGCTTCTCGCTGCCGCCCGGCCTCTTGCCGGGGATCCTGTCGCGTTCCGCATCGACGCCCACGATGTGACGGCGGTCGCGGTCGCCGCCGGCAGCCAGGGCTATTCTGTCCTCGGTTCGGGAGAGTCAGACCCAGTGCCCAATCAGAAGAAGCCTGCAGAATCGAGTCGGGACACCCCTGTCGAGCGGCGCGAGGAACCGCGAGGGGAGGTCGGTTCGATGGACTGGGAGACCATCGTGCTCAAGCGGGTCGAGCGCCATGTCGAGTCGCTGTCGGACGACCCCGATTCCCGGTCGGACGCACGGAACGAATCCGGTTGGGAGGAAGCTGCGCTCCATGCACTGCGGCGGCGAATACGGGATCTCAAGCCCGGCCAGGGTTGAGCCATGGGGCCTGCGAAATATTCCGCCATTGCGATCGTCGCGGGACGCGAATGCTGCGCGCCAGTGCAGGAACTGGTTGACCGCAAGATCCTGGCCGCCGCAGCCCCCAGGCTGCCGTTGGCCGACTGCACCGCGCCATCCCGGTGCCAGTGCCGCTTCAAGAAGCTTACCGACCGTCGCGACGACGACGATCGGCGGTACCTTCGCAATGAAATTCAATCAACCTGGTATGCAGGGCCGCAACGGCGAAAGTCGACTTCCCGTCGTCGTCAGGATTGAACGGTAGCCCGGAGCGACGCCCCGCGACTTGTTGTGCGCCATCCGAGGGGCGCAAGATCGCACCCTAGGCCGTCATCGTCGAAAGGGGGAAGCGATCATGGACTTCAGCAGGCAGATTGCGCGCATCAAGGCCATCCTGGGCGCGCCGCGCACCGAGTGGCCCGTCATCGCCTCCGAGCCTGCGACGGTCGGGGGCATCTACAAGGACTACGTGCTGATCCTGGCGGCGATCCCGGCAGTGTTCGGCTTCCTGAAGTACAGCGTCATCGGTATCAGTCTGCCTTTCCTCGGGACCTATCGCGCCGGCATAGGCGCGGGACTCAGCGGGATGGCCATGAGCTATGTGCTCGGGCTTGCGTCCGTGTACGTCCTGTCACTGATCGTCGATGCGCTGGCCCCCACGTTCGGTGGTCAGAAGAACGGCGTGCAGGCCTTCAAAGTCGTGGCCTACGCCTCGACCGCCAGTTGGATCGCCGGAATCGGCCAGGTCCTGCCATGGGTTTCCGTGCTGATCCTGCTGGCCGGTGGCGTCTACAGCATCTACCTGCTTTATCTCGGTCTCCCGCAGACAATGAAGTGTCCGCCGGATAAGGCCGTGGGTTACACCGCGGTCACGATCGTCATCGCGATCCTCCTCAGCTGGCTGGTCAGTTTCGCCGTGGGCGGCGTCATTGGCGTCGGCAGCATGAGCG
>JBAVJR010000033.1:0-5507 GCA_049687855.1 Steroidobacteraceae bacterium
CCACACACTCACGCTCTCGGTGCCGAATGGCACGCTGACGTTCGACTCTGCGCTCGTGCCGGTGGGCGTGTCCGTCGAGCGGAATGTGGCGGCTAACGGCAGCACCACGATTCTCGTCACCGGCGACATCGCCGACGATCACAGCGCAGCTGCGTACGGTAATTTCCGCCGCGCGCTGCTTCCGTACGGCCTGCCCGTGTTCTGCCTGCCTGGCAATCACGATGAGCCGGGCCTGATGGTCGACCTGGTGCACGGCGATGGATTCCAATACGGGGGCATGGCTGAATTCGGTGCATGGGGCGCGGTGTTCGTCGACACGCACGTGCACGGCCTCCCCGAGGGCAGGGTCGAGTCGAAGGAACTGTCGCGCCTCGAGTCGGCGCTGCAGGACTTCGGCAGCCGGCCGATCCTGGTGTGCCTGCATCATCCGCCGTTGCCCGTCGGTAGTGCCTGGCTCGATGGTGTGGGTTTGCGCAATGCGAGCGAGTTGCTGGCCGTCATCGAGCGGTATCCCAACGTACGTGTGGTGCTCGGCGGCCACGTGCACCAGACATTCGAACGGCAGCACGGACACGCGCTCGTGCTTGCGACGCCTTCGACGTGCGCACAATTCACGCCACTCGTGGAACACTGCCTGATGGACCTCAGGCCGCCAGGCTATCGCTGGCTGGAGTTGCTGCCCGATGGCCGAGTGCACACGGAAGTGAAGTGGCTGCAGGGCTGGGAAGTGACGGACCGGCCACCAGACGACCGTTTTTGACGACCGTGGCAACCAGCCTGAGAAACCAACTGGATTCCGGTGCCGCATGAGCACTGCGCGCTGCAGCATGACCAGCTGATTCCGCAGGATCAGTTCAGGGGCCCCGGAACTCACGCAGCCGCCGACGCAACTGCTCCCCCTGTGTCCGGTGGCGCACAGACGATGAAGACCGGCCAGGGCAGCATGCGGCCTGAAGTCACGATTGTCTGGAGAGCAGATGAACCCCAGGAGACTGCCGGTCCGGGCGCTCACCATGAGTGTCGACCCTGGCGCCGATATGGCGGCGTCGCACGCAGCCGAGGAGCGTGCGCAGGCCACGCTCGCCTCGATCGGGGATGCCGTTCTCAGCACCGACCTCGCAGGTAACGTCACCTACATGAATCCGGTCGCCGAGCGCATGACCGGTTGGTCGGCGTGGGAGGCGGCCGGCCGACCGCTGCAGGAAGTGCTGCGGCTCATCGACGCGGACAGTCGCGAAACCGTTCGGGATCCGCTGGCCCTGGCGGTGCAGTGCAATACCAGTACCGGGGTGGGCGAGAACTGCCTGCTGATCGGCCGGGATGGGCGTGAGTCCGCGATCGAAGACACCGCCAGCCCGATTCATGATCGGCATGGCAACGTGACTGGCGCAGTGATCGTGTTTCACGAAGTGGGCGCAGCGCGTGCGCTGTCGCTGCGAATGTCGCATCTGGCACAACACGACGTACTGACGGGCCTCCCCAACCGGATGCTGCTGACTGACCGGCTCGACCGCGCGATCGCAGCCGCGTCTCGCCATGGCAGCCAACTGGCCGTATTGTTCATGGACCTCGACCGTTTCAAACCCATCAACGACCGTCTGGGCCATGCGGTTGGCGACCAGGTCCTGCAGTCTGTCGCGCGCCGACTGATGGCGGGAGTGCGCCGATCGGATACCGTGAGCCGACAAGGCGGCGACGAATTCGTCGTTCTGCTGTCTGAAGTGGCATGTGCCGACGATGCGGCAGGCACCGCCAATACGCTGTGCGCCGGAATCGCCGCGCCGCACCGCATCGAAGGCCGGAATCTGCGCGTGACAGCGAGTGTGGGTATCGGCGTCTATCCCTTCGATGGAACGGATGCCGGGACGTTGTTGAAAACGGCGGATCTTGCGCTGTTGAGCGCCAAGGGCCACCGGCGCACCCAACCGGCATTGGCGGGCGTCGCCGTGACTCGAAACGACTCGACGCGCCGGTCGGTCCAGGCCGAAAAAGCCGGGACCACGCGCGGGAGTCGTTTACCCATCTGCGGATGATGCGCACCCTGGTGCTCGGTGCGGCACCGCACCGACCCATCCCGATCGCGCTCCTACAGTAGCGTCAGGACTTCTTGAAGGAGAAACCTATGAACTGGGATCGCATCGAAGGAAACTGGAAACAAGTCACCGGTCGAGCCAAGGTACAGTGGGGTAAGTTGACCGACGACGACCTCGACGTCATTGCCGGGCGTCGCGAACAGCTGGCCGGCAAGATCCAGGAGCGCTACGGCGTGGCCAAGGATGAGGCCGAGAAGCAGCTCACCGCCTGGGAAGCCAAAGCCGACGACTCGTGGTTCTCATAGGACGCTGACCGAACTGATTCGCGTCCGAGAATGGCTTGAATCTTCAGCGCCCCCGGTTCGCTTGCGAGTCGCGGGGCGCTATTCTGCAGCACAGGGCCTGATCCGTCGTCGCTGACCCGGAGAGACCGATGTTCGACCGTGCAGCAATGTCTCGATCCGCGAGCATGGTGCTGACGCTCGCCTGTTTCCTCGCAGCAGGGTGCGCCGGGGTCAGGCACGCGCCGACAACGGAGCCGGTTCCGGTCGCGCCGCCATCCGCGTCGACTGCGGTGCTCGAGGCAGCGAAGGTAACGGCAGCGCCGGAAGCGGAGGTTGCACCCGCCGTTGCCGAAGTGTCCGTGCTTCCGGCCCCGCCGCCCGCTGTTGCACCTGTGCGCCCCGTGGAGTCCGCACCGGTGGCGCGAGCTGCAGTCCCCAGAGTCCCCGACACGGTCGCAACGGTCACGACAGTCGCACCGCCCAAGCCGCCACCGAGGCCGGTGGCTGACGTTCCGGCCGTGACCGTGCCCGCACCGCGGGCGATGCCAAAGGTTGCCGCAGTACCGGCCGTGCCGCAGCTCTCACCCGCGCCGCTCGACTTCAAGTCGCTCGCGTCGCGACTGCGGGAGACCAGGGCCATCGGCGTGTTTACCAAGCTGGCACTCAAGAACGAGGTCGACGACCTGGTGGACAAGTTCCGCACCTACCACAAGCGGCAGGGCACGGCGACGCTTGCTGAACTGCGCCGCAACTACGACATGCTGCTCCTGAAGGTGCTGTCGCTGCTGCAGGACAGCGATCCGCCACTGGCCCGGGACATCGTCAGGTCGCGCGCAGCAATCTGGAGCATCCTCGAGGATCCGAGGAAATTCACTGAATCCAATCTGATGGCAGGAGCAACACCGTGAGCATACGTGCAGGGGCATTCGCCCTGGTCGGGGTCGTGACGACAGGGTTCACGGGAACGGCGCTGGCCGTGGAAGAGACTCCCGCGGACGTCGCGGTCACCAAGGACCTGACGGCTGTGATTGCATTGCACGGGCTGCCGTGCGGTAACGTCGTCAGCGCCACCCAGCAGGGAAAGGACGACTACGTCGCCGCGTGCGACAACGGCAATCGTTATCGCGTGTTCGTGGATGCGGACGGCCGGGTCGTCGTGGAGAAACTCGACTAGGGCTTCTTGCCGCCGAGCAGGAGCAGCGCGGCGCCAATGGCGATCGCGCCGATACCGGCCCAGACCGGAACGTTGACCGTCTGCTTTTCCTTGACGGACATTTCGATCGGTCCGACGCTGATGTCGTGCGTCTGCTTCGTGTAACTGAAGCCACCGTAGGCGAGTCCGAGGACACCGGCCACGACCAGCACGATTGCGGCGATCTTGGATGCATTCATGTTCGCTCTCTTCACGTCGTCGCAACCTCTAAGCGTGAAGGCTGGTCGGACGCAACCAGGTTGTAGCCAGAGAAGAAAAGGGACCCGGTGACGGGGGGGCGTCACCGGGCCACTTTGTGAGCACCCGACCTGGGATGGGGGGGTGTCGAGCACTCGGGAGCAGGATCGTCGAGCAGAGGGATGCGGTCTGTGCGGTACCGAACGCAAAGCGCTCCCGTTGCGATTTCGCCTGCCGGGAACTGCGCTCAGGTCTGGCTGTAGCGCACCTTGGCGTCCTGGATGCATGTCGCCTTAGCATCGTTCGCGAGCGAGTCGCATTTCTCCTTGGCGACCGCGTAGGCCGCGTTGCGCTTTTCCATCGCCGCCTGCCTGGCGGCAGTCGTGGTGGCATCGCTCGCAGTTGCGGTGGCATCGGCTGTCGTCAGCGCCTTCTCGGCATCTGCCTTGGCAGCGACTTGCGCGCTCTGCGCCTCCTTGCGGCAGACGTCCTGGGCGTTGCCGGCGAGGTCGTCGCATTTTTCGTTGGCGATCGCATACGCCGCGTCCGCCTTGGCAATACTCACGTCGTACCGGTGCTTGCCGGAATCGCCGTAGCTCAACTCGAGCTCCGCCTTCGCCACTTTCTCGCGACCGTTGGCCTCTGCGTCGCAGACATCCTTGCGGTTGCCAGCCAGCGCCTCGCACGTGGCCTGGTCGGCGGTGTGCCGGGCCGAGATGCTTTGTCCAGCAGACTTGTACTGCGCCTCCGAGATGCCGGCACCCATGGCGCTCGCGCTGATGGCCAAGCCAATGGCGGCTGAGAGTGCGGTGAGATTGAGTTTGTTCATGCCTGTTCCTTCATTCGTTGTTGAGAATTCGAGTGCCGCAGGCTATTGCAGTCGGGCACCTGCGTCCGTCTCCTGGCGCACGGAGCCGGTCACGCGCGCACTGGCCGCCGTATGGCGCAGCTCGCGCGAGCACATCCCGGGAACTAACGGGTTGCGAAGAAGGCCTGGACGGCTTCGAGACAGAACGGAGGCACCAGTCCGGCGTGATAGGCATCGGCGACCGCGCCCGCCCCGCCATCGGTGGCTCCCTGCGCCACAGCTGTTGCAGCGGCGATCTGTCTCGCCAGCGAAAACTGGTTCTTGAGGTCGGCGTAGGGGTCGTTACCCGACGCCGTGGAGTCCAGATCCAGCACGATCACCGGACTTGGCGACGGCGCAAGCGCCGCCCAGTAGCCTTGCATCAGCTGCGTGTTGAACCAGAAGACGGTGGGATCCGCATTGCCTCCGCATAACAACATCGGGGACGTTGGAGTCCAGCTGCGCAGATCGTTCTGCTTCAGGGCCTGGCGCAGGTGAACCGCGGGCGTCGCGGCAGCAATGCCAGTCGTTGTCGCGGGCCAGCCGCCATCCGGATTGGCCTCCGCGTCCAGCAGATAACCCAGGCGGAAACCGTTGTTGACCAGGTTTTCGGTGCCAAAGCCAAGCGCGAATATCGGCGCCAGGTTGGCCGGAGTGGTTGCGGGCGTGACGTCGGCGAACGCCGTATCGGGTGGCGTCGAACTGAACATCGCATCCCGGGGCAGCTTGCCCTGCGCATACAGCTGGCTTCTTGGCGTCGTGCTCGGCAGCACGGACTCGATGCCGCCCGCGTATTGCGGCTCGAAGACATCGGCCGTGCTGGAGTAGATATTGCCGTAGGCCTTCTGGTACGCGCTCATCAGCAAGGTGAATGACACCGTCGCGCCAGAGCTGACTCTACCGGCAAAAACTGCGTCGACGAACGCTGCCATGGCGTACGGCCCGGACATCGG
>JBAVJR010000034.1:0-1778 GCA_049687855.1 Steroidobacteraceae bacterium
GGATTCGGCGCCAGGGTCGTCCCTGGTGCGGCTGCGCGAGTTGCTCGGCGAGCACCTGGCGGCGCTGGCGTATCCCCTCGGATTCCGCCACCGCAGCTGCAGCGCCGGTGAGCACCGCGGCGGGCTCCAACAACACATGGGGCCTGACCCGCCGCGCGTTGCAGCGTAGGGTGGCGACTGCCTCAGCCCAATGGAGTCCGAACCCATGACCGAACCCCATGATCGCCAGGCGATCGCCCTGTTTCGCTACGGACTGATCGCCGATTTCATCCACCTGCCCGCGGGCAGCCGCGGGTTGTATGCGCGGCTGCGCGAGAAGGCCGCCGCCGACTACTCGATTCCGGGCAGCCCACGCATCCGGGTGGCGCCCGAGACGCTGCGCCACTGGCTCAAGGCCTGGCGGCGCGGCGGTTTCGACGCGCTCCTGCCCAAGGGCCGCGCCGATCTGGGACGCTCCCGCGCGTTGCCCCAGGCGGTGGCCGATGCGCTGCTGAGCATGAAGGAGGAGCAGCCCGAGCTGTCGATCCCGCAACTGATCAGCGCCGTCGCCGGCTCGGTGCCCGACGCCGTGACGCTGGCGCCTTCGACGGTCCACCGGCTGCTCAGCCGCGCCGGCCTGATGGACAAGGCCGGCGACGCCGCCGAGTCCGGCCAGGACCGGCGCCGCTTCGCCTTCGCACACCCCGGACAGCTGTGGATGAGCGACGTGATGCACGGCCCCAGCGTGCTGCTGCCGGACAGTCGCACCCGGCGCAAGACCTACCTGATCGCCTTCCTCGACGACGCCACCCGCGTCGTGCCGTACTGCGCCTTCGCCATGTCCGAGAACACCCACGCATTCCTGCCGGTGTTCAAGCAAGCGCTGCTGCGCCGCGGCATCCCGCAGCGCCTGTACGTGGACAACGGCGCGAACTACCGCTCGCGGCAACTCGCGCTGGTGTGCGCGCGCCTGGGCGTAGCGCTGATCCACGCCCGGCCCTATCAGCCCCAAGGGAAGGGGAAGCAAGAGCGATTTTTTCGGACCCTGCGCGCCCAGCTGCTCGCCACCCTGAGTGCGGCCGACACCGACAGCCTGGAGGCCCTGAACCGCCGGCCGTGGGCCTGGGTCGAGGCCGAGTACCACCACCACCCGCACCGCGGCCTGGAGGGCCTCGCCCCGCTGGATCGCTGGGCCATGAGTGAGCAAGCTCCCCGCCTGCCCGACCCCAAGCTCGATCTGGATGCCTTGTTCCTGTTCGAGACCAAGCGCCGCGTGCAGCGCGACCGCACCGTCGGCTTGAACGGCACGCTGTTCGAGCTCGACGCCGCGCTCGTCGGCCAGACCGTCACCCTGCGCCACGACCCCAGCGCACCCGCTTCGCGCGGCATCGAGGTCTGGCACGACGCTCGCTTCGTCGAACGTGCCCGGCCGCTGGATGCCTACGCCAACTGCTTCGTGCGCCGCAACCGCCCCACCCAGGGCATCGAGGCCGACACCCCGCCGCCGCCTCCGCGCTCGCCCAGGCTGTCCCTGCGCGACCTGCGCGGCCATGAACCCGAGCACAAGCCCGGCGACGACAAGGAGCCGCGCTGATGTATCTGACCCACTTCGGCCTGATCCACTATCCCTTCGAGCGCGCGCTGCAGCCCGACGAGTTGTTCGCCTCCAGCGCCGCGCGCGAGGCCCAGGCGCGCCTGAACCACCTGGTCGAGTTGCGCGGCATCGGCCTGATCACGGGCGAGGTCGGCTCGGGCAAGACCACCGTGTGCCGTCAGCTCGGCGCCGCGCTGCACCCGGG
>JBAVJR010000035.1:0-5156 GCA_049687855.1 Steroidobacteraceae bacterium
CCCTTCCTCCCCTTCCCTCACGCCATCGCCCCGCGCACCCCATCGATCACGAACTGAGCCGCCAGCGCCGCCAGCAGGACGCCGAGCAATCTACCGAGGACCGCGCTCCCCGTCACCCCGACGATCCGCATGACGGGGCCCGTCACCAGCATCAGCGCCAGCGTCAACACCAGCACCAGGCCGATCACCGCGAGCTGCGCGAAGAACTGTGCCGAGCCGAATGGCACGGCGGCAAACGCCAGCAGGATGGTCGCTATCGCACCGGGTCCGGCGATCATCGGAAACGCCAGTGGAAACACCGAGATGTCGACGCGATGATGCGCTTCCTCGCCCTCGACCGGGGTGATCGAGCGCACGCCTGATTCACGCGCGAACACCATCTCGATCGCGAGCATGAACAGCAGGATGCCGCCGCCGATCTTGAAGGCGTCGACACTGATGCCGAGCAGCTTGAGCAGCGCCGTGCCGCCGACGGCGAACAGGACGCACACCGCCGCGGAGATGGCGGCTGCCTTGCAAGACATGCGCCGTCGATAAGCGTCGTCCGAGCCTTCCGTGAGCCCAGCCAGGATGGGCAGCAGCGACAACGGCTCCACCACCACCAGCAGCACCACGAAGAATTTCACCAGTTCGTCGAGCATCGTGCCTTCGCGTCTTTCGCGACTTGAACTCCGGGCCGCGCAGGTCTACAAACAAGGACAGGATACCAAGCGCACGGACGCCTCGAGGACAAGACGATGAGCAATCCCGCACCTGTCGTTGGTCAATGGTACGCCCGGCCCGGCGGCGACTCCTTCGAGGTGGTGGCGATCGACCGTGACGACGAGACGATCGAGATCCAGTACTTCGACGGCACCATCGAGGAGATCGATTTCGACGGCTGGCGCGAAGAAGAAATCGAGGCGGCGGAAGCGCCGGAGGACTGGACCGGCTCGGTCGACGTCGATCCGGAAGACACCGAGAACGAATTCGATGCGGTGCCCGGCAATGGCAACAGCCCGCTCGACGCCATCGATCGTGGCGAGGCGGACGGCTACTCCGAACTCGAACTGCCGGATGAGCCTCAGGAGCGCCCGGCGGGCTGAGCAACCTTCAGTTCGGGTCCCGCAGCGGCACCGAATCGTCGAGCAGCACGTAGCCGTGCCGGACATGCACCGGCAGCGGCTGCAGGCCCAGCCCCAGGCACGGGCCGGACAGGCAACTTCCCGTCTCCATCTCGAACAGCGCGCCGTGCATCACGCAGCGGATCGTGTTGCCGCCCGGCACCAGGAACTGGTCCGGCTGCCAGTTCAGCGGGAAGCCCGCGTGCGGGCAGTGGTTGACGTAGCCGTAGACGTGCCCGCCCTGCCGCACCACGAAACCCTTCAGGGGCCACTCGCCCTCTCCCATCGTGAAGCCGCGCGCACCGGGGTCCGCCATCTCATGCAGCGGGCAGATCACTCGCGTCATGTCGATCTCGCCTGCCACCGCGACTCACCGGGCTTCCTGCCGCATCTTGCGCGCGAGGAAGAACAGCAGCACGAGCGCGGGCAGGCCGAGCGTCGAGGTGTAGACGAAGAACGCCGGATAACCGATCGCATCGACGACGAAGCCCGAGGTGCCCATCAGCAGCTTGCCGGGCAGCGCATAGATCGACGAGAACAGCGCGTATTGCGTGGCCGTGTACGACGCGCTGGTGAGGCTCGACAGATAGGCGATCAATGACGTGCCCGCGATGCCCATGGCCAGGTTGTCGGCGCTGATGAGGAAGGCCAGCCCGTAGAGATTCGGCTGGTTGTACGACGCGAACGCGGCGAACATCAGGTTGGCGATGATCACCAGCACGCTGCCGAGTGCGAGCGAGCGCACGACACCGAGGCGCGCCACGGCCATGCCGCCGACCAGGGTGCCGAGGATCGACCAGAACACGCCGAAGCCCTTGGCGACCGCGGCGATTTCCTTGAGCGTAAAGCCGACGTCCAGGTAGAACGGATTGCTCATCACGCCCATCGTGAAATCGGCGAGGCGGTAGCTGCCGATGAACGCGAGCATCAGCACGGCGAGCTTCACGCCATAGCGCGTGAAGAAGTCGACGAACGGATTCACGACGGCACCGACGAACCACGCGCCGAGATTGCGCATCGACTCGGGCCAGTGCGCCTTGCGCGCGAGCCAGTCGCTGACGCGCGCTTCCTGCGCCAGCGTGTGCTTGATCACGCGCGCTGCGGGCTCGCGGATGAGCAGCGTCGTGACGATGCCGATGCACGCGCAGACCGCCATCGAAGTGTACGAGACGGCCCAGCCGTGATCCGCCGCAATCCAGAGCGCGCCCGCGCTGGCTACCATCATCGCGATGCGATAGCCGAGCTGGTAGGCGGCCGCCATCACGCCCTGCATCGCGGTAGGCGCCGACTCGATCCGCCACGCGTCGACCGCGATGTCCTGGGTGGCGGACGAGAACGCCACCATCAGCGCCAGCGACGCCACGACAGCCAGGTGCCCGACCGGGCTCATGTGGGCCATGTTGAACAAGCCGATCACGATGCCCACCTGGCCGAGCAGCATCCAGCTGCGCCGCCGGCCGAGCCACCGGTGCAACACGGGCAAACGCAGCTTGTCGACGACGGGCGCCCAGAAGAACTTGACGGTGTAGATGATGCCGACCCACGACAGCATGCCGATCGTGGCGCGCTCGATGCCGACTTCGCGCAGCCACGCGGAAAGCGTGGAGAACACCAGCATGAAGGGCAGTCCGGCGGAGAAGCCGAGGAACAGCATCGCCGCGACCTGCGGGTTACGGTACGCCAGCACCGCGTCCGCCCAGCCGCGCCACCACGGCCTCCTGATGGCAGGTTCGGGCGGGGTTGCTCCTGCGCTCGCGCCGGTCACAGGTCGTACGTCATGGTGAGCGGGGCATGATCGGAGAAGCGCTGCGCCTTGTAGATCTCGGCGCTGCGCACGCTGCCGCGCAGGCCCGGACTCAGCACGTGGTAATCAATCCGCCAACCCACGTTCTTCGACCACGCCTGGCCACGGTTCGACCACCAGGTGTACTGGTCGGGTTCGGGGTTCACTTCACGGAACGCATCGACGTACTTGACGTCGCCGAACAGTTCGTCGAGCCACGCGCGCTCTTCAGGCAGGAAACCCGAGTTCTTCTGGTTCGAACGCCAGTTGCGCAGGTCGATTTCCTTGTGCGCGATGTTCCAGTCGCCGCACAGGATGTAGTCGCGCCTCTTGCGCTTCAGGGCCCGCAGGTACGGCATGAACTCGGCGAGGAAGCGGAACTTGGCCTGCTGCCGGTCTTCGCTCGACGAGCCCGAGGGCAGGTACACCGAGATCACGCTCAGGTCCTTGAAGCGCGCCTCGATGTAGCGCCCCTCGCCGTCGAATTCCTTCGAGCCGTGGCCGGCCACGACCGTCAGCGGCTTCTCGCGCGAATAGACGGCCACGCCGCTGTAGCCTTTCTTGACTGCGTCGAAGTAATAGCAGTGGTAACCGGCGGGATGGTAATGCGGCTCGGCGATCTGGTCGCGCTGGCACTTGGTCTCCTGCAGGCAGACGACGTCGGCGTCCTGGGCCGGCAGCCAGTCGAAGAAGCCCTTGCGCGCCGCGGAGCGGATGCCATTCGCGTTGAGGGTGATGATGCGCATGGGCGCGAAGTATAAAGTACACGCCCATGCACCAACCCGACTTCATCCGCCTTTGCCTCGATCTGGGCGTCCTGCGATTCGGCGAGTTCAAGCTGAAATCCGGCCGCATGAGCCCGTACTTCTTCAACGCGGGCCTGTTCAACACCGGCCATGCCATCGGCTCGCTCGGGCGTTTTTACGCGCGGACCGCAATGCTGTCCGGCGTGTCGTTCGACATGCTGTTCGGGCCGGCCTACAAGGGCATCCCGCTGGTCACGACGACGGCAGCGGCGATGGCCGGGCACGAAGGCCGCAACCTGCCCTTTGCCTTCAACCGCAAGGAAGCCAAGGACCACGGTGAAGGCGGCATGATCGTCGGCGCACCGCTCAAGGGTCGCGTCCTGATCGTGGACGACGTAATCACGGCCGGCACGGCCATCCGCGAATCCGTGGAGATCATCCGGTCGCAGGGAGCGACGCCGGCGGGCGTCCTGATAGCACTCGATCGCGAGGAGCGCGGCCAGGGGACGACATCGGCCGTGCAGGAAGTGCAGGATTCGTTCGGCCTGCCGGTCATCGCGGTGCTGCGGCTGCGCGACCTCATGGCCCACCTGGAGTCCGCTGGCGACGATGCGGTGCTGCAGACGGTGCGGGCCTATCGCGACCAGTACGGGGTCTGAAGGTGGCTCCCAGTTTGAAGCAGGTCACAGTGCTGAGCCCGGCCGACACCAAAATGCTGCAAAAGGGAGGGGGTATGGCCTCAGAATCCCCGTCATGCGCGCAGTCCCTCTGACCGCTTCCTCCTCGCCACCCGCCCGAGTCCGCCTCGGCGTGGTCGCCGCCCTGCTGCTGGTGACGTGTGCCCTCGCAGCCGGTATCGCCGATGCCGCGCAGAAGAAGCCCAAGTCGAGCGGACCTTCGCTGTCCGACGAGCACATCTACCGCTGCAAGAGCGCGTCGGGCCACAGCTTCTTCGGCCAGAACATTCCCCCCGAGTGCATGGGTGCCGACGTCGAGGTGCTCGACCAGACGGGCCGCGTCGTGCGAACGATCCCGGGCGCGAAGTCACTGGAGCAGATCGCCGCGCAGAAAGCGGCCGACGACGCCAGGACCGCCGCCGCGCAGCGCGACCGCACCTTGCTCGCCACGTACCTCACGGTCGCGGACATCGAACGGCTGCGCGACCAGCGTATCGAGCTGCTCGAGCAGCAGAACGTCGTGACGCGCCAGTACATCACCAACCTGCGCGCGCGCGAGGCGCGGTTGATGCAATCGGTGCAGCGCTTCCGGCCATACAGCCCGAAACCGAATGCGCCGGTGCTGCCCGAGCAGATCGCGAGCGAAATCGTGAATACGGTGAAAGGCCTGCAGGTCTACGAGCAGGAACTCGCGAAGAACACGACGGAACGCGCGCGCGTGACGCAGGAGTTCGCGGCGGATATCAGCCGCTTCAAAGAGCTGAAGGGCATCAAGTAAGGACAGGAAGGTCAGGAAGGTCAGGAAGGTCAGGAAGGTCAGGAAGGTCAGGAAGGTCAGGAAGGTCAG
>JBAVJR010000036.1:0-26031 GCA_049687855.1 Steroidobacteraceae bacterium
ATCCGGGCCGGCTTTTCCCGAGCCTGGCTGGATGGTTCGGCGGACGCACCTACCCGATGCAGATCGCGCCGATCGACGCCGGCATCCTCATCGTCTTCGCGTTCAGCGGCATCACGATCATCGGCGCGATGCTCGCCGGCTGGTCCTCGGCCAACAAGTTCTCGCTGCTCGGCGCGCTGCGCGCGGGCTCGCAACTGATTTCGTACGAACTGGTGATGGGCCTCACCGTGCTCGGCATCGTGCTGCTCTTCGGCACCGTCAACCTCGTCACGATCGTCGAGCGGCAGTCCGGCACCGTGTTCGGCTTTCTGCCGGCCTGGGGCATCGTCTACCAGCCCTTCGCCGCCGTGCTGTTCCTGATCGCCGGCATCGCCGAGAACAAGCGCATCCCGTTCGACCTGCCCGAGGCCGAGTCGGAGCTCATCTCGGGCTACTTCACCGAGTACAGCGCGATGAAGCAGGGCATCTTCATGCTCTCCGAGTTCATCGAGATCGCGATCATCGGCGCGCTGTTCGTCACGCTGTTCTTCGGCGGCTACAACCTCCCATGGATGAACGACACGGGCTTCGTCTTCCCGGGCGGGCACGCCGTGCCGCTCAGTCACGGCTGGGTCGTCGTGCTGCAGCTGCTGACGTTCCTCGGCAAGATCTTCCTGCTCTGCAGCTTCCAGATCCTCGTGCGGTGGACGCTGCCGCGCTTCCGCTGGGACCAGCTGCTGCGCTTCGCGTGGAAGTTCCTGCTGCCGCTCGCGATCGCCAACCTGGTCGTGACGGCGGTCGTGCTGTGGGCGCAGCAGGCATGAGGCACACGACACCATGACCACGCCCCGCAAACCGTACGTGCGCAGGCAATACTGGAACGAGCCCACGATGGGCTGGTGGGAGCGCTTCTACCTGCTCGAGGTCGCGCGCGGCCTCGCGATCACCGGGGGCGTTTTCCTGCGCAACATGGGCAAGTGGATGACGGGACGCAAGGGCGCGCTCACGGCGTATTACCCCGAGGAAATCCGCGCCGACTATGCCGCCGGCAATCGCGGCAAGCACATCCTGACGCAGCGTCCCGACGGCCGGCCGCAGTGCGTGGCCTGCAACATGTGCGCGACAGTCTGCCCCGCGCAGGTGATCGAGATCGACGCCGCGTTCGACCCGGACGACCCCGACCACCCGAAATACCCGTCGCGCTTCGAGATCGATTACTCACGCTGCGTGTTCTGCGGCTTCTGCGTCGAGGCCTGCCCGGAGGACGCCATCCGCATGGTCAAGGAAACGCCGGACCTGCCGACTTTCGACCGCCAGCGCATGTGGCTCGGCAAGGAAGAACTGCTCAACTGGCAGCCGCACGCCGACGTCGCGAAGCCTTACCCTGTCAGGCCGGCAGCGGAGCCCGGCGGGAGCCCCGACGCATGACCATCGACCAGCTGCTGGTGTACTTCTTCGGCGCGTGCGCGCTGCTCGGCGGCGTGCTGATGCTGGTCGCACGGCATCCGATGCGCGTCGCGCTCGCCCTGATCAGCTGCATGCTGTCGCTCGCGGGCGTCTACGCGATGCTCGGCGTGCACGTCGTGGCGGTCTTCCAGGTCCTGATCTACGTCGGCGCGGTCATGGTCTTCATGGTCTACGTGATCATGCTGCTGGACGTGCGTGATCCCTCGTTCGTGCGCCGCTACAGCCGCCTGCTGCTGCCCGGCATCGTGTTCGGCGCCGTGCTCGCGGGAGCGCTCGGCGTCTCTGCGATCAGGCTCGGCGGCCCGGCCATCCGGCCCGTTGCGGGCGCGGCGCCGTCGTACCTCGTCCAGCCATTCTCGGTCGAGTTCCTGCGCGAGTACTGGCTGCATTTCGAGCTGACCAGCGTGCTGCTGGTCGCAGCGGTCGTCGCGGCGATCGCGATCATCCGCAGCGGGAGGCGGTCGGATGGCTGACACCCAACTGCTGCTCGGTCTCAGCTTCGCGCTCTTCGCGCTCGGCCTCGTCGGCGTGATGGTGCGGCGCAACGCGCTCGTCATGCTGATGTGCATGGAACTGATGCTCAACGCGGTCATCCTGGCGCTGGTCACGTTTTCGCTGGAGACCGCGACCCTGTCGGGGGCCGTGCTGGTGTTCCTGATCTTCGTGGTGGCGGCCGCCGAGATCGCGATCGCGATCCCGATCGTGCTGCAGCTGTCGCGGCAACGAAGCTCCCTCGATGTCGAGGGCTACGATCGACTCAAGGGATGACTGGCGCACGATGAACCTGCTCACCATCATCGTACTGCTGCCGCTTGCAGGCTTCCTGCTGAACGGCCTGCTCGGCCGCCGCCTGGGCCGCACGTTCGTCTCGATCGTCGGTTGCGGCCTGCCGGTGATCGCATTTTTCGCGACAGTGAAGGCGGTCCTGCTGCTGCAGGCGGCGGGTCCCGACGCGGCCCTGCTGGAGGTGGCCTATCGCTGGGCGAGCTTCGGCGATCGAGGGTTCGACGTCGCGTTCTAC
The DNA here is from genome assembly GCA_049687855.1 of Steroidobacteraceae bacterium. Lineage (GTDB taxonomy): Bacteria > Pseudomonadota > Gammaproteobacteria > Steroidobacterales > Steroidobacteraceae > RPQJ01. Next base: position 2,468 of record JBAVJR010000036.1, read on the forward strand.
TTCGACCGCCTGACCGCGGTCATGACGCTGATCATCACCGGCGTCGGCTCGCTGATCCACGTCTATTCGACTGGCTACATGAAGGACGACCCCGGCTACGCGCGCTACTTCGCGTACCTGAACCTGTTCCTGTTCTTCATGCTGACGCTGGTGCTCGGCCGCTCGCTGCTGGTCTGCTTCGTCGGCTGGGAAGGCGTCGGCCTCGCTTCGTATCTCCTGATCGGCTTCTGGTTCGAAGATCCGGCCAAGGCGGCCGCCGGCAAGAAAGCCTTCATCACGAACCGCGTCGGCGACGCTGGCTTCCTGCTCGGCCTGTTCCTGCTCTACTGGGCGCTCGGCACCGTGAACATGGACGAGATCAACGCCGCGTTCGCCGCACCCGTTGCGCCAGCCGTCTCAGCGAGCCTCGTCGGCGTGCTGCTCTTCATCGGCGCCACCGGCAAGTCGGCGCAGATCCCGCTGCACGTGTGGTTGCCGGACGCGATGGCCGGCCCCACGCCCGTCTCGGCCCTGATCCACGCGGCGACCATGGTCACCGCGGGCGTGTACCTCGTCGCGCGCCTGCACGGCATCTACGAGCATGCGCCCGGGGCGTCGCAGGTCGTCGCGGTCATCGGCGTGCTGACCGCGTTCTTCGCCGCGACCATTGCGCTGGTGCAGACGGACATCAAGAAGGTGCTGGCCTACTCGACGGTGTCACAGCTCGGCCTGATGTTCCTCGCACTGGGCGTCGGCGCCTACGGCGTGGCGGTGTTCCACGTCTATACCCACGCGTTCTTCAAGGCCTGCCTCTTCCTCGGTGCCGGCAGCGTGATCCACGCGCTCGGCGGCGAGCAGGACATCCGCAAGATGGGCGGCCTGTGGCGCAGGATCCCGCTCACGTTCGGCACGTTCGCGGTCGCCACGGCGGCCATCGCCGGCATCCCGCCGCTGGCCGGATTCTTCTCCAAGGACGAGATCCTCTGGTTTGCCTTCGCCAGCGGGCACGGCGGCTCGCCCATCCTGTGGGCGCTCGGTTCGGCGACGGCGCTGATGACCTCGTTCTACATGTTCCGGCTGCTCTGGCTCACGTTCCTGACGCCCTCGCGCATGAGCCATGACACCGAGCACCACGTGCACGAATCGCCGTTCTCGATGACGGGCGTGCTGATCGTCCTCGCCGTGCTGTCCGCGATCGGCGGATTCTTCGAGCTGCCTCACTTCCTCGAACCGCTGCTGCCGATTCCGACGGTGGTGGAATCGCTCGAACACTACGAACACACGCTCGTGTTGGTGGCGGTGGCGGTGGCGCTGCTGGGACTCGCGGCGGCGACCTTCATGTATCGCCGCGGCCTCGCCCGCGGCGAGGCGCTGGCGGCACGCTTCCCGCGCCTGCACCGGGCCCTGGGCGGCAAGTACTTCATCGACGAACTGTACGAGGCCGTGCTCTACCGGCCGCTGCACTGGATCTCCGATCGCGTGTTCCTGGGCCTCGGCGACCGGTTCCTGATCGACGGTTCGCTGCACGGCCTGGCGGCGCTCACGCGCCGTGCCTCCGGCCGGTTGAGCCGCGTCGAGACCGGTCAGTTGCAATGGTACGTGGCAATGGCCGTCATCGGCGTGGTCGGCTGCCTCGTGTGGGTGTGGCGTCATGGGTGAGCCGACCATGCTCAATTGGTTGCTGTGGCTGCCTGCACTCGGCATGGTAGTGGTCACGTTGCTGCCCAGAGGCCGCGACTCCCTCGTGCGCAGCGTCACCTTCGGCTGCATGGTGCTGCAGTTCTTCGTCGCCGCATTCCTGTACCAGCGCTTCGACGGGACGGTGGCCGGCCTGCAGTTCGCCACCGACGTGCCGTGGATCCGCGACTGGGGCGTTGGCTATCGCATCGGCCTCGACGGACTGAACGTGCTGCTGGTGGCACTCACGGCCTTCCTGGGCCCGCTCATCGTCGCGGGGGCGTGGAGCGCCGTGCACAAGGACGTGAAGCTGTTCCACGTCATGGTGCTCTTCATCCAGTTCGCGATGCTGGGCACGTTCCTCGCGCAGGACCTCTTCCTGTTCTACGTCTTCTGGGAAGCGATGCTGATCCCGATGTTCCTGATCATCGGGCTGTGGGGCGGCGAGCGCCGCATCTACGCCACGCTCAAGTTCGTGCTCTACACCGCGTTCGGCAGCATCCTGATGCTGGCCGCATTGATCTACCTCGTGCTCTACACGCACGGTTCGGCTGGCTACATGACCTTCGACCTGCGCTACCTGAGCGGTTCGCAGCTGCCGCTGAACACGCAGCTCTGGCTGCTGTCCGCGTTCGCGCTCTCGTTCGCGATCAAGGTGCCGATGTTCCCGCTGCACACCTGGCTGCCGGACGCGCACGTGGAGGCGCCCACGACGGGCTCCGTGATCCTGGCCGGCGTGCTGCTGAAAATGGGCACGTATGGCTTCATGAAGCTCGGCTTCCCGCTGTTCCCGGAGGCCGCGCGGGCGATGATGCCGGTGATCATGACCCTGGCCGTGATCAGCATCGTCTATGGCGCGTGCCTCGCGCTGGTGCAGACCGACATCAAGAAGATCATCGCCTACTCTTCGATCAGCCACCTCGGCTACGTGATGCTGGGGCTCGCCAGCCTCGACCTCATCGGCATCCAGGGCGCGATCCTGCAGATGGTGAGCCACGGCCTGGTCGCGGGCGGACTGTTCCTCATGGTCGGCATGATCTACGAGCGCACGCACTCGCGCGCCGTGGCGGACTATGGTGGCCTGGCGAAGATGCTGCCGGTGTTCTCGGTGTTCTTCTCGATCCTCACGCTGGCTTCGATCGGATTGCCGACGACGAGCGGTTTCGCCGGCGAGTTCATGGCGCTGCTCGGTGCGTTCAATGCCGCGTGGCCGGCACATCTCGCGGGCAACGACTTACCGCTGATTCTTGCCGTCATCGCCGTGTCCGGCGTGGTGCTCGGCGCGCTCTACATGCTCTGGCTCGCGGAGCGCATCCTGTTCGGCGCAGCCCGCGCGCCGCATGCGCCGCTCACGGACCTGAACGCGCGTGAGACATCGATCCTCGTCGCGATCGTGGTCGCGATCTTCGCCATCGGCCTGTTCCCGGGCGAGCCGCTCGCCAAGACGGAACTGGCCGCGCGCGAGTTCCAGCAGCGCGTCGCCGGCGAGACGATCCAGCTCGGGAGCGCGCGATGAACTGGCACGAGGTCGTCACGGCGATGCTGCCCGAGCACCTGCTGCTTGCCGGGATGGTCATCCTGCTCACGCTGGAAATCCTGCGCGGCAGGCCGCGCGACGGCTTCGTCGTCGCCTTCCTGGCGCTGGCCGCGGCAGCGGCGGCGGCGCTCACGCTGCACGCGGAGAGCTACGCCGCAGCGCCTTTCTTCGGCCACTTCTCCGTCGGCCCGGTCGCGTCGCTCGCCAAGTTCGCACTGATCGCCCTGGCGCTGCCGGTCGTGCTGATTTCGCGCGACGACTTCGCCGAGACGCGGTACTACGTGCTGCTGCTCGCCTCGCTGTACGGCGCATGCCTGCTGGTCTCCTCGGACAGCTTGCCCACGCTGTTCCTTGGTCTCGAGCTGATGTCGCTGCCGGTGTATGCGCTCGTGCTGCTGGCCCAGCTGCGAGCCGACAGTGCGGAGGCGGCGCTCAAGTACCTGGTGCTGGGCGGAACGGCCACCGCGACGTTCCTGATGGGCGTCGCGCTGCTGTATGGCTGGAGCGGCTCGATGTCGACCGTGGTGTTCGCCGCCGCGCTGGGTTCGTCCGACACGCTGCCCGTCGCGGGTGTCGTGCTGGTGGTGGCCTCGCTGTTCCTCAAGGCGGCCATCGTGCCGTTCCATGGCTGGGCGCCGGACGCCTATGAAGGGGCCAGCGTGCCGGTGACGGCCTTCATGGCGACGATCATCAAGGCGGGCGTGCTGTTTGCGGCGTTGCGGCTGTTCGGGACGGCGCCGGTGACCCGCCCGCTCGTCGACGTGCTGGCGGTCCTGCCGCTGGTCTCGATGATCTGGGGCAATGTCGCGGCGATCCGGCAGACGAGCTTCCGCCGCATGATCGCCTACTCGTCGATCGCGCATGCGGGTTACCTGTTCTACGCAATGCTCGGCGCCGGCCCGGGCCGTGCGCAGGCGATCATCTTCTACGTGGTGGTGTACGGGATCATGAACGTGCTGGCGTTCACGGTGCTGCCGCGCGGCGCCGACGACGAACGCAGCGACCGGCTCGAGTCGCTGCAGGGCCTGTACCAGCGCCGTCCGTTCGCCGCGATCATGCTGGGCGTATCGATGCTCTCCCTCGCCGGCCTGCCGCCCCTGCCCGGCTTCATCGCCAAGTTCCTGGTGTTCAGCAACGTGCTCGCGGCCGGCTACACGGGCTACGCGGTGCTCGGCCTCGTGGCGAGCTACCTCGGCATCTATTTCTACCTGCGCGTGATCCAGTACATGTTCATGAACCCGGCGACGGCGGACCAGTCTGCCGGGCATCCGCGGCGCCTGGCGCTCGCGGCGAGCTTGCTCTGCCTCACGCCGGCCATCGTCCTGGCATTCTTCCCCGGCTGGCTGCTTGATCGGTTCTGAGCGGCAAGCCGCGGTTGCAGGTTGCCGCTGAGGATCGAAGCGGACTCAGGTAGGCTCGCGCAGGTGAACGACGCCCCGCCTCCGTCCGCCGAAACCAGCGCCATCGGTCCCCAGTACCGCGGGCGCGGGTCGCCCGTGGTGCGGGCGGTCTTCTTCGTCGTCGGAGCGGTCGCGTTCATACTGGGCATCGCGGGGGTGTTTCTGCCGCTGCTGCCGGCGACGCCGCTGTTCATCCTTGCGGCGGCGTGCTTTGCTCGCGCGTATCGTCCCTTCCACCAATGGATGCTGGGCCACCGCTGGCTGGGCCCGATGCTCAAGGAGTGGGATCACCACGGCAGCCTGCCTTACCGCACGAAGCTCGTCGCGATCGTGACGATGCTCGTCTCGTTTGGCATCTCGATCCTGCTGGTCGCCACGTGGCCCTGGCTGCAGGCACTGCTGGCGCTGACGGCGCTGGTGCTGGCCGTCTGGCTCTACCGCATCCCGTCGCGCGACGGGCCGTCAGGCCCGCACTGAACGCCGCTCGCCACTCTGCTGCGGCACGACGTTCGTACTCGCCACCGGTGCGGCTTCAGGCTCCCGCCCGCCTCGCGATCGGCGAATGTGAGTCGAGCACCTGCAGCCGCGCAGCCTGCAGCCGCTCGGAGACCACCCCGAGCAGCCGGTGCATGATCTTGTAGCCGAAGCCGGTGTCGGCACGGCAGCGCTCGAGCAGCGCGTAGCCGTCGAAAGCCAGCGCGTCGACCGGCTCGAGTGCGCGCGCCTGGAACAGCTTGCCGCGACCGACGATGACCGAGGACCAGCCCAGTTCGTCGCCGCCCTCGAGCGTGTGTACGCGCAGCGCCTTGCCCTGCGCCATCATCTCGAGCGCGACGCGCCCGCTGAGCAGCAGGAAGAATTCGTGCCTCTCGTCGCCTTCGCGGAAGATCATGTCGCCCTGCGCAAAGCTGACGGGACGGGCCAGCGACGCGAGCGTCGCGCAATGTTCGGGCGTCAGGCCCTGCACGAACGGATGCTTTTGCACTGCAGCCAGGATCTGGTCGGTCATGACGCTCCCCTTCGGACGACGACGGTACTCTCGGGCATCGATTCTACGCCCGCCACGGCGCTCGGGCGTACCGGACGCGGGGATTGCCGCACCGGGCCCGGCGCCCCGACAATACACAGCCATGCAACCCACGAAACTCCAGACCTCCCTGTACGAGCGGATCCCGCCGTCTCGTGCCATGGGCGTAACCGCGGGCGCACTTCGCGGACTGCGCGCGGCGCTGGCCGCCGGACTGCTGGCAACCCTGCTGTCGGCTTGCGCTGCATCGCCGTCGCGCCATCCGGGGCCGGCCTTACCGGTCAGCAAGCTCGAGCAACTGCGGGCCGATGCGCTGCGGGCACTGCCGCCGGACGAGGCCGGCGACTTCCTGGACGCCGACCTGGTGGAGGTCGTCACGCTCGACCCGAGCCTGAAACTGGACGTGCGCTACGCAGGCCCCGACAACTTCCTGCGCGCGCCCGTCTATCCGGAAGCACGCGTGTTCCTGCAGCGTCCCGCCGCCGAAGCCGTGGTGCGGGTCAACCGCGCGCTCCTTGCCCAGGGCTACGGTTTGCTGCTGTTCGACGGCTACCGACCCTGGTATGTCACCTGGCTATTCTGGGAGGCGACGCCGAACGAGAAGCGGAACTTCGTGGCCGACCCGGCAACCGGCTCGCGCCACAATCGCGGCTGCGCGATCGACCTGAGCCTGTACGACCTGAAGACGGGGTTGGAGGTGCCGATGCCGAGTGGCTATGACGAATTCTCCGGGCGTGCGCATCCGGACTACGCGGGTGGCACGCCGGAACAGCGCGCAGCACGCGACCTGCTGCGCAAGGCGATGGAAGCGGAAGGCTTCACCGTCAACGACGACGAGTGGTGGCACTACGACTATCGCGACTGGCAGAAATACCGCATCGGCAACGCGTTCTTCAAGGACCTGGCGCGAACTCGCTGAGGAGACAGCGATGCCCACATTGCAGAGGATCATCGCGACAATGGTCTTCGCGATCGCCCTTGCCGGGACACCATCGCGCACGCAGGCGCAGGAAGCGCCGAAAGTGCAGCAGTACGTCTACGTGCTGCGGGTCGCCCCCGCGCTCCACGATCAGGCCAAATGGACCCAGGCCGACAACGATGCGGTCAGCCAGCACTTCGCCCGTCTCGCCGCCGCCGCGAAGGCGGGACAGGTGATCTTCGCGGGGAGAACCACCGAACCGCTCGACACGACCTTCGGCCTGGTCGTTTTCGAGGCCGAAGGTGAAGCGGCTGCGAGGCAGTTCATGGAATCAGACCCCGCCGTCGTCGCCGGGGTCATGACAGCCACGCTGCACCCGTACGCGCTGGCACTGCAGCGCACGCCGTAATGGCAACGACAGGCTGAGCCGCGCGCCGCCGCCGCGGCGCGCCGGTTCTCAGGCGAACTTGTGCCGGCTGAGCGGCAATGAGCGCACCCGCTTGCCGGTCGCCGCAAACAACGCATTGCAGATCGCTGGCGCGACCAGCGCCGTGGCCGGCTCGCCGATGCCGCCCGGCGCCTCGCCGCTCGCGATGATGTGCGTGTCGATCTGCGGAGCTTCGTTGATGCGCAGCAGGCGATAGCCGTCGAAGTTCGACTGCTGGACCCGCCCGTCCTTCAGGTTGATCTCGCCCCACAGCGCCGCGGTCAACCCGAACGCGATCGAGCTTTCGACCTGCGCCGTGACGATCGACGGATTGATCATCTGCCCGCAGTCGAGCGCGCAGACGATCCGGTGCAAGCGCACCTTGCCCTGCTCGAGCGAGATTTCCGCCACCTGCGCCATGTAGGTGCCGTAGCCCTCCATCAATGCGACGCCCTGAAAGCGGCCCGCCGGTGCCTTGCCGTAGGCTGCCTCCTGGGTTGCGCGCTCCAGCACGGCGCGATACCTCGGCTGCTTCCCGAGCAGCGCCATGCGGAACTCAACCGGGTCGCGGTGGGCGGCCAGGGCCAGTTCGTCCATGAAGCTCTCGGCCACGAAGCAGTTCAGCGCGTGGCTGACCGACCGCCAATAGCCAACGTTGATGCCGATCTCGTGGCGCACATAGCTGACGGCCACGTTCGGCACGTCGTACGGATAGTTGGCAGCCGCTTCGACCGCAAACGGGTCGGCCGCGCCCGCGGGCACCGCGCCCGGAAACACGCGCTCGGTGATCGACGGACCGGTCAGGTGCAGTTTCCAGGCGACGAGCTTGCCGCCGGCATCGAAACCGCCGGCACAGGTGTCGTAGGCCGGTGGGCGATACGCGTCGTGTGTCGTGTCGTCCTCGCGCGTCCAGAGCAACTTGACGGGCTTGCCGATCGCCTTCGAAACCTCGACCGCTGCGGGGATGAAATCGACTTCCAGCCGGCGGCCGAACCCGCCGCCGAGGAACGTCGTGTGGACGCGTACCTTCTCCGGCGGCAGGCCCGCCGCCTGCGACGCCGCTGCAAGCGCCATGCCCTGCACCTGTGTTGGCACGTACAGGTCGCAACCATCGGCCTGCACGTCGGCGGTGCAGTTCTGCGGCTCGAGCGTCGCGTGCGCTAGCAACGGCAGCTCGTATTTGGCCCTGACCACGCGCGCCGCCGATTTCAACGCGGCTTCGGCATCTCCTTCGGAGCGTGCAGCGATACCGGCCTGCTCCGAGGCCGCCTTGAGCCCCCTGCGAATGGCCGCATCGTCGAGCCTGGCGTTGGCGCCCGCGTCCCAGTCGATCGTCAATGCGTCGCGGGCCTGCCTGGCCTGCCACCACGAATCCGCGACGACGGCCACGCCGGACGATGTCATGATGACTTCGCGCACGCCCGGCATCGCTTTCGCGGCGGCGGCATCGAAACTCTTCGCCTTGCCGCCGAGCACCGGCGGTTGCGCGAGCGCGGCGTACAGCATGCCCGGCAGACGGACGTCGATGCCGTACTGCGCCGAGCCGTCGACTTTCATCGGCGTGTCGAGACGCTGCCGCACCTTGCCGATGACGGCGAACGCCGAGGCGTCCTTCAGCTTCACCTCGGCAGGCACCGGCAGCTTCGACGCGGCCCCGGCAAGCGCGCCGAACGTGAGGCTCTTGCCGTCCGGCGCGACGACCGTGCCGTTGTCGACGCGGCAATCGGCCGCAGCCACGCCCCATTCGGTCGCCGCAGCTGCCACGAGCATCTCGCGCGCCTGCGCGCCGGCCTTGCGCAGCTTCGGCCACGCGTCGCGCACGCTGGTGCTGCCGCCCGTGACCTGGCCACCGATCAGGTTGTTGATGAAGGCGTCGCCGGGCGGCGCGAACTCGACCTTGATGCGGCCGACATCCACGCCGAGTTCCTCGGCAATCATCATCGGCAGTGCCGTGTAAACGCCCTGGCCCATCTCGGACTTGTCACAGAGGAACGTGATCGAGTCGTCCGGCGCGATCGTCAGCCAGGCATTTGGCGCGAGCGGCTCGGCCGACGCCACCTGCGGCGCTTTCTTCGAGCAACCGGGCAGGTGCAGTGCCAGCACGAATGCGCCGGTGCCGTAGGCCGCCGTTTTCAGAAACGTGCGGCGGGATACCGTGGAGGTCGCGTCGCCCTGAGGTGCGCCGTTCGAGTCCTGATTGATGCTCATCGTGGTGTCCTCGTCGTCGCAGGGGCGTTCAGCCCCCGCTCTTCAACTGGGCCGCGCGGTGGATGGCTGCGCGGATCCGCGGATACGTGCCGCAGCGGCAGATGTTGCCGGCCATCGCCGTATTGATCTGCTCGTCGCTGGGTGCAGGGTTCTGCGCCAGCAATGCCACGGCCGACATGATCTGCCCGGACTGGCAATAGCCGCATTGCGGGACGTCGATTTCGAGCCACGCCCGCTGCACCGGGTGACTGCGATCGGCCGACAGCCCTTCGATGGTCGTGACCGGCTGATCGCCGACGTCGCCGACCGGCGTCATGCACGACCGGACTGGTTGACCGTTCACGTGCACCGTGCATGCGCCGCACAGCGCAACGCCGCAGCCGTACTTGGTGCCGGTCATTCCGAGCGTATCGCGCAAGACCCACAACAGCGGCGTTTTCGGATCGACATCCGCCTCGACCGCCTTGCCATTTATGTTCAGCTTGAGCATGCGATTGACCCCTGAGTCGATGCCGTTAGGATGCCAAGGACCGGCTGTCGCTGCAGAATATACCTGCCGCCGGCCACTCCAAAGCCCGGGTTATGCCGCACCGCAAGAATCGCGGGACTGTCAGATCGACCGCGCGATGATCTCCTTCATGATCTCGTTCGCGCCGCCGTAGATGCGCTGCACCCGCGAATCGACGTACAGCTGCGAGATCGGATACTCGCGCGTGTAGCCATAGCCGCCGAAGAGCTGCAGGCACTCGTCCATGACCTTGTTCTGCATTTCCGTCACCCAGTACTTGGCCATCGACGCCGTCACGGTGTCGAGCTTGCCTTCCTTGAGTTTCACGATGCAGTCGTCGATGAAGACCCGCGCGACGTGCACGCCGGTCTTGACCTCGGCCAGCTTGAAGCGCGTGTTCTGCAGTTCGAGCAGCGGCTTGCCGAACACCTTGCGGCTGCGCGTGTAGTCGGCCGTGAGCTTGAGCGCGTACTCCATCGCGCCGAGACCGCCAATCGCGAGCAGCGCACGCTCGTACGGCAGGTCGCGCATCATCTGGATGAAGCCCTGCCCCTCGGCGGGGCCGAGCAGGCACGACGCAGGCACGCGGCAGTCGTCGAAGAACAACTCGGCCGTGTCCCAGCCGTTCTGGCCGATCTTGTCGAGCACGCGCCCCACGCGATAGCCCTTCCTGTCCTTCGTCTCGACCATCAGGATCGAGATTCCGCGCGAGCCTTGCGTCGGATCCGTCTTGACCGCCACGCCGACCAGCCCCGCGTGGTAGCCGTTCGAGATGAACGTCTTCGAGCCGCTGATGACGTACTCGTCGCCCTCGCGCACCGCGCGCGTCCGGATCGCCTGCAGGTCGGAGCCCGCGCCCGGTTCGGTCATGGCGATGGCGCCCACGAGCTCGCCCGTGGCCATGCGCGGCAGCCAGTCCAGCTTCTGCGCTTCGGTGCCGTGGTTCAGCACGTAGTGCGCCACGATGCTGTGCACGACGTTGCCGAGGCTCGTGATGCCGTGGCGCCCCATCTCCTCGGCCACGATCGCCTCGTGGCGCACGTCGCCGCCGACACCGCCGTATTCCGCTGGGACGTCCGTGCACAGCAGGCCAACCTCGCCAGCCTTGCTCCAGATCTCGCGATCGACATGGTGCTGTTCGCGCCACCGTGCGTCGTTCGGAACGATCTCCATCTGGACGAAGCGGCGAACGGCATCGCGAAAGAGGTCCAGCTCGTCGTCGAGCCAGGCGGAACGGTAGGCATCCATGGGGTTCACCTCGCAGGAGCCGACGATCACAAAGGAAACTGGTGTTCTTGTCCAGAGGCGGCTAGTTTTATCGCCTGGCCCAAGACGGGCCTTGCCGGCGGGAGAGACGGGGCATGCTGCTGAATTCGGGACAGGTCCTGACGGAGCGGGCGAAGATCGGGCCACGCACGGAGGCCATCGTCGACACTGCAACGGGCGCGCGCTGCGACTTCCGTCAGCTCAACGAGCGCGCCAACCAGACCGCGAACACGCTGCTCGGCATGGATTTCAGGCCGGGCGAGCGCATTGCCTGCCTGATGCCGAACCAGTCGGAGTACATGGAATCCTTCTACGCGTGCGCCAAGGCCGGCTTCGTCTTCGTCGCGCTCAACTGGCGCCTGTCGGTGCCGGAACTGTCGTACCAGATCATGGATGCGGGGGCCGTCGCAGTCCTTTACGCCGCCGAGCAGACGGCCTTGGTGGACCCCCTGCGCCAGCAGTTCCCGAACATCCGCTGGCTGGCCGCCGACCAGGGCGACTACGCCGCCGCCGTGGCGGCGGCTGCCGTCGCCGAGCCTCCCATAGGCGCGACCGGCACCGACCCGCTCTACATGATGTACACGAGCGGCACGACCGGACGGCCGAAGGGCGCGCTGATGTCGCATGCGGCGAATATCGCGTGGCTCGCCAGCATGCTCGCGACCTCCGACCTGCGCCATGGCGAGCGCAACATCATCGTTGCGCCGCTGTTCCACATCGGCGGCCTGGGGCTCGCGATGTCGGCCGTGTACCGCGGCATGACGACGGTGCTGCTGAAGCAGTTCGACCCGGGCGTCATGTGGGACCTCGTCGATGCCGAGAGGATCACGGGTTTCTTCGCAGTGCCGGCCATGCTCGCGTTCATGTACCAGCACCCGAAGCGCGCCACGGCTGCGCGCCCCGCGTTGCGCTGGGTGATCTGCGGCGCAGCACCCGTGCCGGTCACTCTGATCGAGTCCTACCTGGCCATGGGCGTAGAGATCCTGCAGGTGTACGGCCTCACCGAGACGCACGGCGGCATCTGCCTGATGTCGCCAGAGCACGCCCGCACCAAGGTCGGCTCCACCGGCATGCCGTATTTCGGCATCGACGTGCGCGTGGTCGACAAGGCCGGCAATCCCGTGCCGCCCGGCATTCCGGGCGAGGTGGTCACGCGCGGTCCGCACCTGATCACCGGCTACTGGAATCGTCCCGAGGCGACGCAGGAAGCGATCCGCGAAGGCTGGTTCCACACCGGCGACATCGCCGAAGTCGACGCCGAGGGTTTCATCTACATCAAGGACCGCTCGAAGGACATGGTGATCTCGGGCGGCGAGAACGTGTACCCGGCTGAAGTCGAGGATGTGCTGAGCGGACACCCGGGAGTGCGAGAGGTCGGCGTGATCGGGCAGCCTTCGCCCAAGTGGGGCGAGAGCGTCTGTGCCGTGATCGTGCGCGGCGACGGCTGGAAAGGCGACGACGAACTCCTCGTCCAGGAACTCAAGACGCTGGTCCAATCACGGCTGGCGCGCTTCAAGCAGCCGAAGACGTATGTCTTCATGAACGCGCTGCCGCGCAACCCGTCCGGCAAGATCTTGAAGCGCATGCTGCGCGAACAGTTCCCCGGCCCGGCGCCGGAGTGATGCGCCACGGTTGTGGTCATTGCGGCCGGCCCCTATCCTGCAGGCATGCCTGACCCGAACCGCGCCTGCTTCGCCGCCCGATTCGCGGCGCTGACCGGCTTGTTGCTCGTTGCCGCGGCCGCGGGGTGAAAGCAAGGTGAGCGTCCCCGCAGATCGTCCGAAGTCACGTTCGCTCGGCCCGTTGCGGGCGCTGGTGCCGTACCTGCGGCCCTACCGCGGCGTGCTGGTGCTGGCGCTCCTCGCCCTGCTGGTGGCGGCCGCCGCAATGCTGGCGCTGCCCGTCGCGCTGCGCTACCTCATCGACAACGGGATCGCGTCGAAGAGCAGCGACACGATCAACCAGTACTTCGTCGCGTTCCTTGCAGCGGCAGCTGTTTTCGGCGTCTTCGCGGCGCTGCGCTTCTATCTCGTGAGCTGGCTCGGTGAGCGCGTCGTGGCCGACATGCGCTCGAACGTCTACTCCCGCGTCATCCGGATGGACCCGGCATTCTTCGAAGTGACGCGCATCGGCGAGGTGCTGTCGCGACTGACCGCCGACACGACGCTGGTGCAGTCAATCGCCGGCGTCAACCTGTCGATCACGCTGCGCTCCGCCCTGTCGCTGCTCGGCAGCCTGGTGATGCTGGGCGTAACGAGCCTCAAGCTCACCGCCATCCTGGTGGTGCTGATCCCGGTCGTCATCGTGCCGCTGATCGTGCTGGGCCGCCGGGTGCGCCGGCTCTCGCGCACGTCGCAGGACCGCATCGCCGACACTAGCAGCATCGCGGACGAGACGCTGAACGCGGTGCAGACGGTGCAGGCGTTCACGCTGGAACAGATCAACACGGAACGGTTCGACGCGGCGGTCGAAGACTCCTTCGGCGCGGCCGTGAACCGCACCAGGACGCGCTCCACGCTCACCGCTCTGGCCACGATGCTGGTCTTCGGCGCCATCACGTTCGTGCTCTGGATGGGCGCGCATGCTGTCGTGCGCGGTGAAATGACCGGCGGCCAGCTCGGCCAGTTCCTGCTTTATGCCGGTTACGTCGCGATCGCGGCTGCCAGCCTCAGTGAAATGTGGGGTGAAGTGCAGCGAGCTGCGGGCGCCATGGAGCGCCTGCTCGAGCTCGAAAACGCCCAACCCACGATCCAGGCACCGGCGCAGCCGGTCGCGCTGCCCTGGCCCGGGCGCGGCGAACTCCGCTTCGAGCAGGTCACGTTCCGGTATCCGTCCCGCCCCGAAGCGAAGGCGCTCGACGCATTCGACCTGCAGGTGCGCAAGGGCGAGACGATCGCGTTCGTCGGCCCTTCCGGCGCAGGCAAGAGCACGACCTTCCAGCTGCTGCTGCGATTCTACGATCCGGAGTCGGGACGGGTGCTCATCGACGGCGTGGACCTCTCGCAGGCAGACCCGCTCGAAGTGCGCAGCCGCATCGGCCTGGTGCCGCAGGACACTGTGCTGTTCGCGGCGAGCGCGCGCGAGAACATCCGGTATGGCCGCCCGGGCGCCTCCGATGCGGAAGTGGAAGCAGCCGCCAAGGCAGCCGCAGCCGACGAGTTCCTGCGCAAGCTGCCGGAGGGCTACGACACGTTCCTAGGTGAGCGCGGCACGCGGCTCTCCGGCGGGCAGCGCCAGCGCATCGCGATCGCCCGCGCCATCCTGCGCGACCCGCCGATCCTGCTGCTCGACGAAGCGACGAGCGCGCTCGATGCGGAAAGCGAGCGGCTGGTGCAGGCGGCGCTCGACCACCTGATGCAGGGTCGCACGACGATCATCATCGCGCACCGGCTCGCGACGGTGCTGCAGGCCGACCGCATCGTCGTGATGGACCATGGACGCATCGTCGCGCAGGGCACGCACGCCGAACTCGTGCGCGCCAACGAGCTCTACGCGCGGCTCGCCGCGCTGCAGTTCGCGGACGGCACGAGCACGGGGGCGGCAGCTTGAGCGAGGGGGTGCATCACGACCATCTTGGCCAACCCATCGGACCAGCGCTGTCAGGCTGGCGGCCGCCGGCACGTCCCGCGCAGCGCAGGCTGCAAGGCCGGTTCTGCCTCGTCGAGCCGCTCGACGTCGCCAGGCACGCGCGCGCGCTGTTCGACGCCAACAGCCGGGACCGTGAGCAACGCATGTGGACGTATCTCGCTTACGGCCCGTTTGCACAGCTCGAAGAGTACGAGCGCTGGCTCACCGAGCGCGCGGCCAGCATGGATCCGCTGTTCCAGGCCTTCGTCGACCAGGCTTCTGGCAACGCAGCTGGCGTCGGCACGTTCATGCGCATCGACGCGCCCGCAGGAACCATCGAGGTGGGTCACATCGCCATGTCGCCGACCCTGCAGCGTTCACCGGCAGCGACGGAAGCGATGTATCTCATGATGCGGCACGCCTTCGAACTCGGGTATCGCCGCTACGAGTGGAAGTGCGACGCGCTCAACGCCAGGTCGCGGCGCGCCGCTGAACGGCTCGGCTTCGTGTTCGAGGGCGTGTTCCGCCAGGCGACGGTCTACAAGGGCCGCAGTCGCGACACAGCCTGGTATTCGGTCATCGACTCGGAATGGCCCGTGCTGCGCGAGGCGTTCGAACGCTGGCTCGACCGCGACAACTTCGACGCGTCGGGGCTGCAACGCTCGAGCCTGGGCGATATCCGGGCTGCGCTGCGGTCGCAGCGCAATGCCGACGGACGCCCGGGCGAGGGTTGACCCCATGGCGCGCATCGCGATCGGTGGCTTCCAGCACGAGACGAACACTTTTTCGTCGATCCCTGCATCGTTCGCGGACTTCGAAGCACCGGACGCGTGGCCCGGGCTGACGCGTGGCGGCGCAATGCTGGAAGCAGTGGCCGGCATCAACCTGCCTGCAGCCGGTTTCGTGCAGGAGGCGCGCTCACTGCACCATGAACTGGTGCCGCTCACGTGGTGTTCGGCGCAACCTTCCGGGCGCGTGACGCGCGCTGCATACGAGCACATCAGCGCCTTGTTGCTCGAGGACCTGCAGCGTGCCGGCGGGGTCGACGGCGTGTATCTCGACCTGCACGGCGCGATGGTGGCCGAGCACGTCGACGATGCGGACGGCGAAACCTTGCGACGCGTGCGTGCGCTCGTCGGTCCCGACGTTCCCGTCGTTGCGAGTCTCGATTACCACGCCAACGTATCCACGTTGATGACGCGAGCCGCCAGCGCGCTCGTGTCGTACCGAACCTACCCGCACGTCGACATGGCGGAATGCGGCGCACAAGCTGCGCGCCTGCTGCAGGACCTGCTCGGGCGTCCGCGTCCGGCGTTCGCGCTCGAGCAGCTGGATTTCCTGATGCCGCTCACGTCGCAATCGACGCTGGTGGAACCGATGAGTTCGCTGATGGACCGGGCCCACAGGCTGCAGCAGGCGCCGCTGCTGTCGGTCTGCCTCATGCCCGGCTTCCCGACGGCAGACGTTGCCGACTGCGGGCCAAGCGCCTACGCCTGCGGATTCAGCGACGCGGCGGCGCGAGAGGCGGTGGCGGACATTGCCCGCGAAGTGCGGGCCCGCGAGCACGAATTCGCGCTCGAGCTGTACTCAATCGAGCAGGCCATCCTGGTGACGACGCGGCATGCGGCGCCGCGCGGCCGGCCACTGATCCTCGCCGACACCCAGGACAACCCGGGCGGGGGCGGCAACGCGGACACGATGAGCCTGATCAAGGCCCTCGTTGCGTCCGGCTCGCGCGACGTGCTCGCCGGCGTGATCTGCGACCCGGAGGCCGCGGCGCGGGCTCACGCGGCGGGTGAAGGCGCGCTGGTCGAACTGCAGCTCGGGGCACGCGCAGGCACCACCGGCGAGACTCCGTTGGCAGCCCGCTACAAGGTGCTCGCCCTCGGCGATGGACGCTTCACCGGCACGGGTCCGTTCTACCGCGGCGGGCGCTTCGAGCTCGGTCCCATGGCCCTGCTCGAGGTCGGCGGCGTGCGCATCGCGGTGGCGAGCCGCAAGCAGCAGGCGGCGGACCAGGCCATGTTCCGCCACCTGCGCGCCGAACCGGCCGAATACGCCGTGCTCGCGCTGAAGAGTTCGGTGCATTTCCGGGCTGACTTCGGCCCGATCGCGAGCCGTATACTCGTGGTCGAGGCGCCTGGCCCGAACGTCGCCGACCCGGCGCAACTGTCCTTCGCCAGGCTGCGGCCCGGCATGCGGACGAGTCCGCGGCGGCAATGATCGCAGTTCACTCGCCCGCGTTGGCATGGGAGACCCTGATGCGCAGAATCCTGGTCGCGATCGACGGTTCGGACACCGCCCTGCGGGCACTCGACTTCGCGGTGCAGCAGGCACGTTACGCGCCGGCGGCGGCACTGCACGTGCTGAACGTCCAGCCGACGCTGAGCAACTACACCGCGGCGGAAATCTACGTGACTGCGGAGCGCATCCACGAGGTCGCCGCCGAGCGGGCGCGCGCGATACTCGAGGCCGCGGCCGAGCGACTGCGGAACGCCGGCTGCAGTTTCGAGCTGGAGCAGCTGGAAGGCGAGTCGGCCGAGACGATCGCACGCCGGGCCGGTGAGCTCGGTTGCGAGTCCATCACCATGGGGACTCACGGCCTCAGTTCGTTCGGCATCCTCTTCATGGGATCCGTGGCGCAGAAGGTCGTGCACCACGCCACCGTGCCGGTGACGCTCGTCAAGTAGGTCCGGGGCTATTTCACGTAGACCTGGTTCGGGAGCCAGAGCGCGATCCCGGGGAAGATGATCACGAGCGCGAGCCCCACGAGCATGATGAACACGAACGGGACGATCGACTTGTAGATGTCGATCAGCGTGACTTCCTTCGGCGCCATCGCCCGCATCAGGAACAGGTTGTACCCGAACGGGGGCGTGATATAGGCGATCTGGCAGGTGATCGTGTAGAGGATGCCGTACCAGATCGGATTGAAACCGAGCGAAATGATCAGCGGCACGTAGAGCGGCGCCACGATGATCAGCATCGCGGTGTCGTCGAGAAAGGTGCCCATCAGGATGTAGCTGAGCTGCATCAGCACCAGCACCTGCCAGGGCTCGAGGCCCCACTTCTCGAGGAACAGGATCTCGATGGCCTTCACCGCGCCGAGGCCGTCGAAGACCGCGCCGAAGGCGAGCGCCGCCAGGATGATCCACATGAACATGGCGCTCACGGCCAGGCTTTTCCTGAGCGTGTCCTCCATCATCTTGCGTGTGATGCGGCCTTTGTACCAGGCGATGAGGGTGGCCGCGAACGCGCCGACGGCCGAAGACTCCACCATGCTGGTGACGCCCATCACGAACAGGCCGGTCATCGAAAAAACGATCAGCATTGGCAGGATGCCGGCACTGAGCAGGCGGATCTTTTCGCCCCAGGTGATCTGCTGTCGCTCCTCGAGCGGCAGCGGTGGACCGAGGTGCGGCTGCAGGTGGCAGCGAACCAGGATGTACGCGATGAACAGCGCCGCCATCATCAACCCAGGCCCCACTCCGGCCAGCCACAGCTCGCCCACCGGCTGCCGGGCGATCATGCCGTAGAGCACGAGCACGACGCTCGGCGGGATCATGATGCCGAGCGAACTGCCGGCCTGGATCACGCCGGTCACCATGATCTTGTCGTAGCCCCGCTTCAGGAGTTCCGGCAGCGCGATCGTGGCTCCGATCGCCATGCCCGCCACGCTCAGGCCGTTCATGGCCGAAATCGCCACCATGAGCAGCACCGTGCCCACGGCCAGCCCGCCGCGCATCGGCCCGGTCCAGACGTGGAACATGCGGTAAAGATCACTCGCGATCCCCGACTCGGACAACATGTAACCCATGTAGACGAACATGGGCAGCGTCAGCATCGGATACCAGTTGAGCAGCGTGATGGTCGAGGCGAACGGCATCTCGATGGCGCCTTCGCCCCACAACGCCAGCGCGAAGACTGCGGCCACGAACCCGATGGCGCCGAAGACCCGCTGCCCGGTGAGCAGCAGGAGCATGAACGTCGAAAACATCAGGACGGCGATCGCCTCGTAACTCATGCGATCTCCCGGCCGGTGAACTTCGCCACGTCCTTGAAGAAGATCGAGATCGCCTGCAGCAGCATGAGCACGATGCCCACGGTCATGATGATCTTGATCGGCGCCATCGGCGGCGCCCACGCCGAATAGTTCGTCTGGTTGTACTTCAGCGAGTAGGCGCTGCTCGCGATCCCGCCGCGCACCATGATGAGCAGGTAGAAGACCAGGAAGAACGCCGTGATCGAGTCCATGAACGCCCGGGTCTTCGGCTTCCAGCGCTCGTACAGCACGTCCATGCGGACGTGCGCGTCCAGCTGCATGGAGTAGCCGCCGCCAAGGATGTAGTAGGCGGCCATCAGGAACTGCGCCAGCTCGATGATCCAGACGAACGGCACGTTGAATACGTATCGCGTCAGCGAGGCGAACAGCAGCACGCCCATCATGACCAGCGTGAGGTACATGACGAAGTAGCCGAGGACGCGGTTTACCGCGTCGACGTACCGGACGTAGGCCTTGATGACTCTGGGCATGGCAGGTGCACTTCCGATCCTCGGCACAGGGCGTCAGCCGTGAATCGCCTGCAGGCCGCTCTTCCCCGAGCCGGGCTTCGACGCCCGGGAAAGAGGCCTGCTGTCCGACTCGCGACCCGGACTTCGATCAGGTGTAGCGGTACGGGGGACCGGCCTTCGCCATGAGATCGTTGTAGTCGCGGAAGATCTGGACCACCTTGGCGCAGCGCGGGCTGGTCGTGGCGATCTCGTCCCAGAACTTGTGCGCCTCCGCCTCGACGGTCGCCCACTCTGCGGGCGGGATCGTCGTCAGCTTCATCTTCGAGCCCTTGACGCGCAGGTCCGCCTCGCCGGCCCAGTACCAGTGCTGGCGGTAGTAGTGGGAACTGTCGATGCAGAGCTTGAATAGTGTCTGCAGGTGCTCCGGCACCTTCTCCCAGGACTTGGTATTGGCGAAATAGGAGCCGATCCAGGCGCCGGAGATGGCATTGGTCAGGAAGTATGGCGTCGCATCCGCCCAGCCCACCGTGTAGTCCTCGGTGATGCCGGACCAGGCGAGGCCGTCGAGTTCGCCGGTCTGGATCGCCACCTGCACGTCGCCCCAGGGCAGAGTGACCGGCACCACGCCGAACCGGGCGAGGAACTTGCCGGCGGTCGGGAAGGTGAAGATCCGCAGGCCCTTCAGGTCCGCGAGCTTCGTGATCGGCTTGACGGTGTTGAAGTTGCAGGGGTCCCAGGAACCGGAGCTGAGCCAGGTCACGCCCTCGACCTCGTTGTAGGCCTCCTGCCAGATCTCGTTCAGGCCGTACTTGTTGAACAGCGCGGGAACGTCGAGGCTGTAGCGCGTGGCGAAGGGGAAGTACCCGCCGAACACGCGGATGTCGGTCGGCGCGGCGATGGAGTCGTCGTCGCTCTGGACTGCATCGATGGTGCCGGCCTGCATGGCCCGGAACAGCTCGCCGGTGGGGACCAGCTGATCCGCGAAATAAAGCTCAATCACCATTTCGCCGTTGGCGGCCTTGTTGAACGCCTCGATGGAAGGCTTGATGACGTGCTCGGCCAGCGCGGCACCCGCGTAGGTCTGCAGCCGCCACTTGATCGTCGTCTTCTTCGAGGTCGACACCGCCGGTGCGCCCGCCTCGCCCGAGTCCGTTTCCTTCTTGCCGCACGCGGCAAGCAATGCCGCTGAAGTCGCAGTGGCGGCCAAAGCTGCCTTCGTCAGGAATGTTCTTCGCTGCATCGCGCTCTCCTTCTGGGGATTCAGGTCATCCAAGGCTCATCCCAAGCACTTACGTTCGTCGCAACGGAGGCGGTCTCAACTGCGGTATCAAGCCGGAAGAACCCGGAATGGCGCATCCACCGGATGCGGTCCCGGACTCTGCATGCTGCGGCTGGACCCCCCCTGGGCTTGCACTTTTTCTCCGGATGACGGAGGCACCCGCCTTCGTCACCGCGTCGGCCGATTCTGGCACGCATCAGATACGCCCATCAATCGACCGGAGTCAACCGGCTGGCCGGCTCCGGGTACGGCATGTCGGAATGAGTCCGCTCCCCGTTGGCGTTTTTTGCCGCGAAGTTGTGTACGCTGACCGACGGAGTACGGGAACAATCGCGGGCAGGCGCGCCGCAAGACCGGGGCGACGCGCCCCTCATCCAGGGGGTTTGCATGGAACCGAGACAGATACGCACGGCGGCCGACGCACGCGTCATCGTCGAAGAGCGTGGAGTGCAGCACGTCAAGGTCGGCGCCTTCGACATCGACGGCATCATGCGCGGCAAGTACATCTCGCGCGACAAGTTCCTGTCGTCGCTCGACGGGGGCTTCGGCTTCTGCAACGTCGTGCTCGGCTGGGACTGCCAGGACCAGCTCTACGACAACGTGCAGTTCACCGGCTGGCATACGGGATACCCCGACGCTCCCGTCCGGCTCCTGCCGGACACCTGCCGCCAGCTGCCCTTCGAGGACAACGGGCTGTTCTTCCTGGGTGAGTTCTCGCCGCCCGGGGAAGCGGTCTGCCCGCGTGGCTTGCTCAGGCGCGTGCTCGAGCGCGGGCGCGCGCTGGGCTTCGAAGCCTACGTCGGTTTCGAATACGAGTTCTTCGTGTTCGAGGAAACGCCGGAATCGGTGCGCGAGAAACACTACCGCGGCCTGACACCGATGGCGCCCGGCTGGTTCGGCTACTCCGTGATTCGCAACAGCACCGGCAGCGACTTCTACCGCAAGCTGCTCGACGACTGCCGCGACATGGACATAGCCATCGAGGGACTGCACGAGGAGACCGGGCCAGGCGTGATGGAAGCGGCCATCACCGTGGACAAGGCACTGGCGGCCGCGGACAAGGCCGCGCTGTTCAAGACCTTCGCAAAAGTGATCGCGCAGCAGAACGGCTACATGGCGACCTTCATGGCCAAATGTTCGAAGGACTGGCCGGGCCAGAGCGGTCACATCCACGTTTCGCTCAAGTCGAAGTCCGGCGATTCGGTCTTCTACGAAGCCGGCAAGCCCCACTCGATGAGCGACGCCATGCGCTGGTTCGTGGGCGGCCAGCAGAAACTGATGCCGGAACTGCTGGCCATGGTCGCGCCGACGATCAATTCCTACCGGCGGCTGATCCCGGGATACTGGGCACCGACGGACTCCACCTGGGGCGTCGAGAACCGCACGACGGCGTTGCGCGTGATTCCCGGCAGTCCCAAGTCGCAGCGCGTCGAATACCGCGTCGCCGCGGCGGATGCGAACCCCTACGTCATCCTGTCCGCGGCACTCGCCTCGGGTCTCTGGGGAATCGAGAACAAGGTCGAGCCCGAACCCGTCGTGACCGGCAATGCCTACGACCGGAAGTACCCGGCGCGCCTGGCGCTCCCGCGCACGCTGTGGGATTCGGCGCAGCGACTCAAGGGTTCGAAGATGGCCCGGGACTGGTTCGGCGATGCCTTCGTCGAGCATTTCGCCGCGACGCGCGAGTGGGAGGAGCGCGAGTTCCGCAAGCACATCTCGGACTGGGAGCTGGCCAGGTACTTCGAGATAATTTGAGCCGGGCGACCTGCTTCTTCCCCTGCTGCCGGACTCCGTTGCCACCATGACCAACCAACGCACGATCTCCCCTGTCGACGGCCGCGTCTACATCGAGCGGACGCTCGCGACACCCGTCCAGATCGAGGCCGCCCTCGAGAACGCGCGCCTGGCGCAGCGCGCATGGCGCTCGGTGCCCGTGACCGAACGCGCGGCAATCCTCGGTCGTTTCTGCGAAGCGTTCGAGTCCCGTCGGGATGCCATCGCCGAGGAACTGTCGTGGCAGATGGGCCGTCCGATCCGTTATGCGCCGAGCGAGGTTCGCGGCACGCTCGAGCGGGCGCGCCACATGATCGCCATCGCGCCGGCAGCGCTGGCCGACATCGACGTCGGCCCGAAGGCAGGCTTCCATCGCTTCCTGCGCCGTGAGCCGCTCGGCGTGGTGTTCACCGTCGCGGCATGGAACTACCCGTACCTCATCGCCGTGAACAGCGTCGTGCCGGCGCTCATGGCGGGCAACGTCGTCGTGCTCAAGCACTCGGCCCAGACTCCGCTGTGCGCGGAGCGCTTCGAGGAGTGCCTGCGCGAGGCCGGGCTGCCGGAGGGCGTGTTCCAGGCGTTGCACCTGAGCCACGCGGACACGGAGCGCGTCATCCGCGACCCGCGCGTGGATTTCGTGGCGTTCACCGGATCGGTGGCGGGCGGGCACGCCGTGCAGCAGGCGGCGGCCGACCGGTTCATCGGCACCGGGCTCGAACTCGGCGGCTGCGATCCAGCCTACGTGCGCCACGACGCCAACCTGGCCCATGCGATCGAGAGCCTGGTCGATGGCGCGTACTTCAACTCCGGGCAGTCGTGCTGCGGGATCCAACGGGTGTACGTGCACGAGCGCCTGCACGATGCGTTCGTCGAGGGCTGGGTCGATCTGACGCGCAAGTACGTGCTCGGCAACCCGCTCGACCCGGAGACGACGCTCGGTCCGGTGGTTCGCGCCGCGGCAGCCGAGGAGATCCGTCGCCAGGTCGCGGCCAGCGTCGCCGCCGGCGCGCGAGCGGTCATCGACGAAAAGGAGTTCGCGGCGAGCAAGGCGGGTACGCCGTATCTCGCGCCGCAGGTACTGGTCGGGGTCGATCACACGATGCCGGTGATGCAGGACGAGATCTTCGGGCCGGTGGCCGGCATCATGAAAGTGAGTTCGGACGCGGAAGCGATCCGGCTCATGAACGACACCGCTTTCGGTCTCACCGCGGCTATCTGGACCGCCGACGAAGAGGCGGCCCTTGCGATCGGCGACCAGGTGCAGACCGGAACGTGGTTCATGAACCGTTGCGACTACCTGGACCCGGCGCTGGCCTGGGTCGGCGTCAAGGACTCGGGGCGTGGATGCACGCTGTCTGCCATTGGGTATGAGCACCTGACGCGGCCGAAGTCTTTCCATCTTCGCGTGCAGATCTAGCGATCAGTCGGTCGTGGGCGGGCGACTGATCCGGGGCCTTCCCCCCCGAGCTTGGAAAGGCAGACACG
>JBAVJR010000037.1:0-1742 GCA_049687855.1 Steroidobacteraceae bacterium
GAGTGAATATGCCCGCGTGCAGACGCTGCTGCAGCGCCAGTTGTTGAGTCAGTCGAACCTGGACCAGGCGCGCGCTGCGCGTGATTCCGCACGTGCGGCGCGGGACGCGGCCCGCGCAAGATACGAACTGCTCAAGCAGGGGACGCGGACCGAGCAGGTGGCCGCGGCGCGCGCCAGCGTCCAGCGCGCGGCGGCCGCATTGGCGGAAGTCGAAACGGTTGCCTCGCGTTACACAGTGACCGCCCCGCGTGCAGCCGTCGTCGAGGCCTTGCCGTACAAGCTTGGTGAGCGTCCCACCGCCGGCCGACCGGTCGCGATCCTGCTCGCGGACGGCGTTCCCTACGCCCGTGTCTACGTGCCCGAACCGCTGCGCACGCAGTTCACCGCGGGCACGAAGGTCGAGGCGGCCGTCGACGGCCAAGCGGAACGTGTCACGGGCACGGTGCGCTATGTCTCGGCGGAGGCGGCGTTCACGCCGTATTACGCCCTGACGCAAAAGGATCGTTCGCGGCTCTCTTTCCTCGCCGAAATCACGCTCGACGATCCGGCCGCGCAGGCACTGCCCGCCGGCATGCCCGTCCAGGTGTTCGTCCCGGCCGTGCAGCCATGAACGCCGTGCCCCAGCGCAGCGCGCCCGCCGGCGCAGCGGAACACGCGATCCGTGCGCGCGGCCTGACGCGACGCTTCGGGCACGTCACTGCGGTGGACGGCATCGACCTCGACATTCCGCGGGCACGGATCTACGGCTTCCTTGGCCCCAACGGGTCGGGCAAATCGACCACGATCCGCATGCTGTGTGGCCTGCTGCAACCAAGTGCCGGCACCGTGAACGTGCTCGGCCACGAAATGCCGCGCGACGCCGAGAAACTGCGGACGCGACTCGGCTACATGACGCAGAAATTCTCATTGTGGGACGACCTCACCGTAAGCGAGAACCTCGATTTCATGGCGCAGGTCTTTGGCCTGGCCGCGCAACGGCGGCGGGCACGTATCGCGGCCGTGGCCGCGGAATTCAACCTGACCTCGCTGTTCAAGCAAAGAGCTGGCACGCTGAGCGGCGGGCAGCGTCAACGCCTCGCGCTTGCGGCAGCGACCCTGCACGAGCCCGAGCTGCTGCTGCTCGACGAGCCGACCAGCGCGGTCGATCCGCAGAGTCGCCGTGACTTCTGGGAGAGCCTCTTCGAACTGGTCGCTCGTGGCGTGACGATCCTCGTGTCGACGCATTACATGGACGAAGCCGAGCGCTGTCACGAGCTCGCGATTCTCGCGAGCGGCCGCATCGTCGCGCAGGGCGCGCCGCAGCAATTGATGTCCGACATTCCGGCGTCCGTAGTCGAGGTCGAGGCAGCGGACACGGCCGCGGCCAGGCGTGCGCTCATTGCGGACGAGAGTGTGCTCAGCGTCGCGCAACTCGGCACGCGACTGCACGTGCTGATCGATCCGGCGACGCCCGATCCCGAAGGCCGTGTGCTGCAGCGTCTGCGCACTGCGTCCGTCGCCGCGCAGTCGACGCTGGTGCGAGCCAGCCTCGAGGACGTCTTCGTTGCCGCCACCGGGTTCGGCCGTGAGGCCGGCGACGAGCAGGACCGCTGAGCCAAGCCATGCTGCTACGGCTCTTCGCGATCACGACCAAGGAAGTCCGGCAACTGGCGCGCGACCGGCTGACGTTCGGCATGATCATAGGCATTCCGCTGATGCAGATCCTGCTGTTCGGCTATGCGATCAATTTCGACGTGCGCGAC
>JBAVJR010000038.1:0-4933 GCA_049687855.1 Steroidobacteraceae bacterium
GGGCAGCGGCAAACTCGAACTCGTGACCGAACCTGTCCGCGACCGCCTGCAGCACGCGCAAGGCTTCGGCCGTGACCTCGGGGCCGATGCCGTCCCCGCCCAGCACCGCGATCCTGGCCTTCATCGTGCGTCCCGCGCCTGCTCGTAACGCTCGATGGCCGGCAGCTGGCCCAGCAGGTAACCCAGTTCGTCGATGCCGTTCATCAGGCAATAGCGCGAGAACGACTCGATCGGAAACTGCACTGCGCGGCCTTCGGCCAGGCGCAGCGTGCAGGCGGGCAGGTCGACTTCGACTTCGACGCCCGGATGCGCCAGCAGCCACTCGTGCGTCGCTTCGTCGACGACGACCGGCAGCAGGCCGTTCTTGAGGCTGTTGTTGCGGAAGATGTCCGCGATCTCGGTGCTGATGACCACGCGGATGCCGAAGTCGAGCAGCGCCCACGGCGCGTGCTCACGCGACGAGCCGCAGCCGATGTTGCGACCCGCCACCAGCACCTGGCAGCCCTTGGCAGCCGGCTGGTTCAACACGAAGTCGGGTTTCGGCTGGCCGTGCTGGTCGTAGCGCCAGTCGGCGAACAGCGAGACGCCGAGGCCTTCGCGGACCGTGGTGGTCAGGAAGCGGGCCGGAATGATCTGGTCCGTGTCGATGTTGGTGGACGGCATGACGACCGTCCGCGAGCGGATGACTGTGATCGGGTCCATGTGCTGGTTCTTCGTTGTTGACGCGGCCCGGCTCAGCCGAGGAACTCGCGCGGGTCGGTGACGCGACCGCGCACGGCGGCGGCTGCGGCGGAGGCCGGGCTCGCCAGCAGGGTGCGTGCCCCGATGCCTTGCCGGCCTTCGAAGTTGCGGTTGCTGGTGCTGACGCAGTATTGGCCGGCGTCGACGAGGTCGCCGTTCATGCCGAGGCACATCGAGCAGCCCGACTCGCGCCATTCCGCTCCGGCGTCCGTGAAGACCTTGGCCAGGCCACGCTGTTCGGCTTCGAGCTTGATCTGCTGCGAACCGGGCACGACCAGGGCACGCACGCCCTTGGCGACCTTGCGTCCGCGCAGGATGGCGGCGGCGGCTTCCAGGTCCGAGAGGCGTGCGTTGGTGCAGCTGCCGATGAAGACGACCTGCACCGGCTTATCGGCCATGCGCTCACCCGCGGTGAGCCCCATGTACGCCAGCGACTTCGCAAACACGGCATCGCCCGGGCGTTCCGGCACGTTGCCACCGATCGTGGTGACCATGCCCGGATTGGTGCCGAACGTGATCATCGGCTCGAGCGTGCCGGCGTCGAGCGACACCGACTTGTCGAACGTGGCACCCGCATCGCCGCGCAGCGTGTTCCAGTCGGCCACTGCCTCGTCCCAGTCGGCGCCTGCCGGCGCCAGGGGGCGGCCCTTCAGGTAGTGGTAGGTCGTTGCGTCCGGCGCGACCATCCCGGCACGTGCGCCGGCCTCGATTGACATGTTGCAGACGGTCATGCGCTCGTCCATCGACATCGCCTCGATGGCGGAGCCGCGGAATTCGATGACGTGGCCCGTGCCGCCGTTGACGCCGATCCTGCCGATGACCGCGAGCACGACGTCCTTCGCCGACACGCCGGCCGGCAGCCGGCCGTTGACGACGATCTCGAACGTCCTGGGCTTGCGCTGCAGCAGGCACTGCGTGGCCAGCACGTAACCGACCTCGGTCGTGCCGATGCCGAAGGCGAGCGCGCCGAACGCGCCATGCGTGCTGGTGTGGCTGTCACCGCAGACGATGGTCTTGCCGGGCTGCGTGGCACCCTGTTCGGGCCCGATGACGTGCACGATGCCGCGGCGCGAGTCCTGCAGTCCGATCAGGTTGACGCCGAACTCGGCGCAGTTCACCTCGAGCTGGCGCACCTGCCTGGCGGCGGACTCGAGCTTGATCGGCAGGCCGCCGAAGATCTGCGCCGTGTCGGTCGGCGTCGAGTGGTCCATCGTCGCGAGCGTGCGATCGAGCCGGCGGATCTTGAGCTTGCGGGCCCTCAGGACGTCGAAGGCCTGGGGGGACGTGACCTCGTGCGTGAGGTGCAGGTCGATGTACAGGATCGCGGGGGTATCGGCCGTCTCGGGCACGACGACGTGCCGTTGCCACACTTTCTCGAACAGGCTGTGCGCAGTCATTCCGGCTCCGGTCGTTCGCTTCAGACGGCCGCGGCAGGCGGCGACGTCTCGTTCTGGTCGGCGCCGCGGCGGCGCGACGATTCGATGGCATTGATCACTTCGATGAAGGCCCGCACGCCCGACTCGACGATGTCGGTCGTGACGCTGGTGCCGCGGTAGCTGCGCCCGTTGTATTCGCAGGTGACGACGGCCTCGCCCTGGGCGTCCTCACCGCTCGACACGCTGCGCACCTCGAACTTGCGCAGCTTCACGAACACGCCGGTCGCCTGCTCGATGGCCTTGAGCGCGGCGTCGACCGGGCCGTCGCCCGACGACTCCTGCGTGAGGATGCGGCCGTCGGTGTGGCGCAGCACGACGCGGCCCGTCGCGAAGCGCGTCGAGTCGCTGACGACGTGCAGGTTCTCGAGCAGCCAGGGGCCGCCTTCGTGGCCGGTCTCGGCCTTGAGCACCAGCGCTTCGATGTCGCCGTCGAAGAGTTCCTTCTTCTTGTCGGCCAGCGATTTGAAGTCGTCGAAAACGCGCGCGAGTTCCGCGTCGGACAGTTCGAAGCCGAGTTCCCTGATCCGCTCGCGCAGGGCCGCACGGCCGCTGTGCTTGCCGAGCACGAGGTTGGTGCGGGACATGCCGACGTCGTGCGGTCGCATGATCTCGTAGGTCGAGTGGTGCTTCAGCATGCCGTGCTGGTGGATGCCGGATTCGTGCGCGAACGCGTTCTCGCCGACCACCGCCTTGTTGCGCGGAATAGGCATGCCCGTGATGCTCGAGAGCAGGCGGCTGGTCGGGAACAGGCGCCTGGTGTCGATGCCGGTGTGCAGGCCGTAGATGCCTTCGCGCACCTTGAGCGCCATCGTGATTTCCTCGAGCGAGGCATTGCCCGCGCGTTCGCCGATGCCGTTGATCGTGCATTCCACCTGGCGCGCGCCGCCGCGGACGGCTGCGAGGCTGTTGGCGACGGCCATGCCGAGGTCGTTGTGGCAGTGGACGCTGAACGTCACCTTGTCGGCGCCGCGGACGTTCTGCGTCAGGAACGAGAACACGTCATGGAATTCCTCGGGCACCGTGTAACCGACGGTGTCGGGCACGTTGATCGTGGTTGCGCCGGCTTCGATCGCGGCTTCGACCACTTCACGCAGGAATTCGGGCTCAGTGCGCGAGGCATCCTCGGGTGAGAACTCGATGTCCTCGCACAGGCTGCGCGCGTACTTCACGCCTTCGACGGCCGTGTGGATGATCTGCTCCTTCGCCATGTTGAGCTTGTGCTCGCGATGAATCGCGCTGGTGGCGAGGAACACGTGGATGCGCGGCCTGGCCGCCACTTTGACCGCGCTCCAGGCCTTGTCGATGTCCTCGCGGTTGCAGCGAGCGAGGCCGGCGATGATCGGGCCCCGCACTTCGCGCGCGATCTCGTGCACGGCTTCCCAGTCGCCCGGCGAGGCGACCGGAAACCCGGCCTCGATGACGTCCACGCCCAGTTCGGCCAGGGCGCGTGCCATCCGCAGCTTCTCCGGCTGCGTCATGCTGCAGCCCGGCGATTGCTCGCCATCGCGCAGCGTGGTGTCGAAGATCAGCACGCGGTTCGGGTCGCGGTTGGACATGGTCGTCACCGTGGTGGACTGCAGAGGGGAGCTGAACTCAGCCCTGGTTGAGCCAGGGCATGCGGGCACGCAGTTGCACGCCGACCTTCTCGATCGGGTGCGCCAGGTCCTTCTTCATCAGCGCGTCGTACTTCTTGCGGCCGGTCTTGTTCTCGCGGATCCAGACGCGCGCGAAGCTGCCGTCCTGGATCTCACCCAGGATCTTCTTCATCTCCTTCTTCGTCGCCTTGTTGACGACGCGCGGGCCGCGGGTGAGGTCACCCCACTTGGCGGTGTGCGAGATGTACTTGTGCATCTTGGCGAGGCCGCCTTCGTGCAGCAGGTCGACGATCAGCTTCAGTTCGTGCAGGCACTCGTAGTAGGCGACTTCGGGCTGGTAGCCGGCTTCGACCAGCGTCTCGTAACCCTTGAGCACGAGTTCGGTCGCGCCGCCGCACAGCACGGCCTGCTCGCCGAAGAGATCGGTCTCGGTCTCTTCCTTGAAGGTGGTCTCGATCACGCCGGCACGCGTGCCGCCGATGCCGTCGGCATAGGCGAGCGCCTTGGCCTTGGCCGTGCCCGAGGCGTCCTGCGCGATTGCGATCAGACACGGTACGCCGCGGCCTTCCTGGTACTGGCGGCGCACGAGACCGCCCGGACCCTTGGGCGCGATCAGCACGACGTCGAGGTCCTTGCGCGGCTTGATCTGCTTGAAGTGGATGTTGAAGCCGTGCGCGAAGAGCAGCGTCGCGCCCTTGGCAAGGTTCGGCAGGATTTCCTTGTAGTTCCCGGCCTGCGTCGTGTCGGGCGTGAGCAGCGCGACCAGCGTGGCACCCTTGACGGCTTCGGCTGGCGTCGCGACCGCGAGGCCGTCCTTCTTCGCCTGCTTCCAGCTGTCGCCCTTGCGGACGCCGACGACGACGTCGTAGCCCGAATCCTTGAGGTTCAACGCATGCGCGCGACCCTGGCTGCCGTAGCCGACCACGGTGATCTTCGCGCCCTTGAGCGCCTTCCTGTCGACGTCTTTCTTCGAGTACGCACGCATCTCGTCATCTCCTCGGAATCGTTTCCGCTTTTTGCCATGACTAAAACTAAAAACCCCGCGCCGGCTGGCTGGCCGTGCGGGGTTCCTGATGTCCAATCGCGCCTTGGCGCTCTCAGCCCGGAGCCCCGCACCTCCGCAGGGGAAGCAGGGTAAGGGACGCAAGCAGCAGCCCGGCC
>JBAVJR010000039.1:0-4549 GCA_049687855.1 Steroidobacteraceae bacterium
TCAAGCACTCGGCCATGCGACCACGACTCGCGCCCGGCCTGCGCCATCAAGGCCGCGTGGTGCTCGGCGAAATACGACAACTGCAAACGCTTCAGATGCGTCTGCAGCAGACCCTCAGTCATGCCCATCGTCGTCTCCCGTCACGTTGGGATAGGCCGACAGATCGGCCGGCGGCAATTCCAGATCCAGGACATCCTGGCGGCGCATCAGCACCAGCGGGCTCGCCTCGGGCAATTTGCGCTCGCGCGCCTCGATCAGATGGGCGACGTACTCGCTGCTGAACGCCTCGAAGGCCAGCGCATCGGTGATCGCCCGTACGACTGGCTCGTCGCCGTGGATCTGGGCCAGCGCGACGATCCTGCGCACGTGCGCCAGGGCATTGCCGCGGCGCTCGATCAGACCGGCATGGTATTTCGCCGCCAGCGGCGAGAGCGCGAGGAACTGCTTGAGAATGTGGGCGTCGCGCGCATGGCGGCGCTGGGCCACCAGCGCCTTCGCATGATCCGGATCCTCGATGTCGCGGTGCCGCTCGAACGAGCGAGCATGGCGCGCGATCAACTCCTCGTCGTGATAAACGCAGAGGCGCTCCGGATACGCCTTTACCGTGACCTGGCTGCCGGCAAAGCGCGCCGGCACCGAATAGCGGTTGCCCTCGAAGCTCACCCGGAACTGCCGGGTGGCGCGCAGCACGATCACCCGGCCGACATCGAAGGGGCGCGGATTGACTGCCTGCAGATGAGCGCGCTCCTCGGCCCACAGATCGACCGGCCGACGATGGGTTTCCCGGTGCAGGCGGACATTGGCCACCGACTCCAGCCAGACACGCACCGCCGGACCCAGCGCAGCGAAGTCCGGCAGGTCCAGGCCGGAGAGAAAGTTGCCCTTGACATAGCCGACGCCGCGCTCGACCCGGCCCTTCAAATGAGCAGCCAACTGCACGTGATGCAGTTGATCGGCAGGAACTGTTTCGTGTAACGCATCCCTTTCATCCGCTGTTCGGTCGCGAGTTCGTCCTGATCGAGCGGCGCAATGCCTGGGGTGAGGAACGGGTGTACTTTCACGATGACGCGGGTCGCTTGCGGCGCCTGCCCGCCGCATGGACCAGTGCTGCGACACCGGACCTGCTGGCGGCAATATCGGCCGGACGCGCGCATTTTCGGGTCGGCGATCTGTTGCACCTGGTGGCTCTCATTGCACGTCAGAATGAAACCCGGCGGACCCGCAGGGCAAGTTCTTCCGCGCGCAGGGTGTCAAGCAAATGATGCCGCAAGTGTTAAGTGAAATATGCCGCGATCGGCGACTGGCCTTGTGCCGCTTCTGGCGAATAGTGAGCGCAATGGCGCATCGGGTCGTTATTCTGAGCATGCAGTCGCTCGCTACCGCACAAAGAGTCCTTGACACGATCCCGCAAGTAGGCATAATTACAATTACACATGGCCCGCGCTACCCCACCCGACTCCAAACTTGCCGCCCTGGCTGCCAGTGGCACCGTGAACCCGCATGCGCAAGACGTTCAGGATCCGGCCTTCCTCGACAACGATTTCTTCGATCGCCGCGATCTGGTGCAAGTGCGTTACGAGATGCTTCGGCGCGTGCGCACCGAAGGCCAGAGCATTGCCGATATCGCGGCGCGTTTCGGGGTCTCCCGGCCGACCTTCTACAAGGTGCAGGCCGACTTCGACCGCGATGGCCTGGCAGGACTGCTGCCGCTCAAGCGCGGGCCGCATGGGCCGCACAAGATCACCGGCGAGGTTCTGGCGTTTATCGAAGCGGCGATGGCGCTAGAAGAAGGGCTGGATGCCCCGCTGCTGGTCGAGAGAATCGCCCGGCACTTCGGGGTCGCGGTCCATCGGCGTACGGTGGAGCGTGCGCTGGCACGTCGCAAAAAAAAACGCTAGCACCCCCGCTCACGGTTCCTGCGGGCAAGTGCCTGAGCGCGCAGTACGAGGCCTTGCGGCAAGACGCAGGCGATTCGTCCCAGTGCAGCCGAAGTGTCGCTGGCCGGGCACTGCTCATGTTCAAAGGAATGGCGGCCTGGATGCGCTGCATCGGCGAATCGGTCCCACAGCCTGCTTCTGCCACGCCCGGCAGTGAGCCGCGGTTGCCGGCCGGAATGGAACAGAACCTGATCAACATCGTCGCGAGCATGACGCTCGCGACAGCACGGGAGATCCAGTCATGATGGGCGAGACCAACACCAAAGTGCAGGCACGACACCTGAAGCGCAATGCCTACCTCTACGTGCGGCAGTCGACGCTGCGCCAAGTGCTCGAGAACACCGAGAGCACCAAGCGCCAATACGCTCTGCGCGAGCGCGCCATGGCTCTGGGATGGCGGCTCGATCAAGTCGTCATCATCGATTCGGATCTCGGGCACTCGGGCGCCAGTGCGGTGGATCGCGAAGGATTCCAGCGCCTGGTCAGCGAAGTGGGGCTGGGACGCGCCGGCATCGTCATGGGACTGGAAGTGTCGCGTCTGGCACGCAATTCAACGGACTGGCACCGCCTGCTGGAAATTTGCGCGCTGGCCGACACGCTGATCCTGGACGAGGATGGGGTCTACGATCCCGCCTACTTCAATGATCGTCTGTTGCTCGGTATGAAGGGCACCATGAGCGAGGCCGAGCTGCACATTCTGCGCGCCCGTCTGCGCGGCGGCATTCTCAACAAGGCGCGCCGCGGCGAATTGGAAATCCGATTGCCCATAGGATTTGACTACGATCCAGGCGGGCGTGTGCGTCTGGATCCGGATCTGCGCGTGCAGGAAAGTGTTCGCCAGTTCTTTCGCACGTTCCGTCGCACCGGTTCGGCCACCGCGACGGTCAAGGCGTTCCATGCGGAAGGGCTGACGTTTCCGCACCGGATCTATCGGGGAATCCAAACCGGGGAACTGGTGTGGACCGAGCTGGAGCACTCGCGTGCGCTGTGGCTGCTGCACCATCCGCGCTATACCGGCGCCTTTTGCTTTGGGCGAACCCGTACGCGCAAACTGCCGAATGGTTCCCACCACCATCAACGCCTGCCGAGCGAGGAGTGGATCGCGCTGATTCGTGATGCCCATGCGGGCTACATCACGTGGGATGAGTATGAGCAGAACCTTCAGATCCTGCGCGATAACACCCAGGCACCTGCCTCAGGGCGCGAACAGGGTCCGGCACGTGAAGGTCCGGCGTTGCTGCAAGGTCTGGTGATCTGCGCCAAATGCGGTGATCGGATGACCGTGCGCTATCATCAGCAAGGTAGCCGACGCGTGCCGGATTATGTGTGCCAACGCCATGGCATAAGGCATGCGGAACCGATCTGCCAGCACGTCGTTGGCGGCGAACTCGACGCCGCGATCGGTCGCCTGTTGGTCGAAGCGGTTACCCCAGTAACGCTCGAGGTCGCCATGGCGGTCCAACAGGAACTGGACAGTCGCTCGGCAGAGGCTGACCGCTTGCGCCACCAAGCTGTTGAGCGCGCACGCTATGAGTCCGACCTGGCCCGGCGTCGCTATATGCGCTGTGATCCCGACAACCGCCTGGTTGCAGACTCGCTCGAAGCGGAATGGAACCTGGCGCTGCGGGCCCAGACGGCCGCACAGGAACTCTATGACAAACAGAGTCAAGCCATGACCGGTATCAGCGACGCCCAGCGCGCCAGCATACTGGCTCTGGCCAGAGACTTCCCGCGGCTGTGGAATGACCCCCATACCGCTGACCGGGAGCGCAAACGCATGGCCCGGCTGTTGATCGCCGACGTTACCTTGCTCAAGGAGGCCCAGATCACGGCGCAGGTGCGCTTTAACGGCGGCGCTACCCACACGCTGCACCTGCCGCTCCCCAAGCCGGCCTGGTTGCTGCGGCAGACCCCCGCCACCGTGGTCGCCGAGATTGACCGGCTCCTGGAAGAGCATACTGACGGGGAAATCGCAGACTTGCTCAATAACCGCGGTCTGCTTTCGGGCGATGGCAAACCCTTCCATCGCTTGATCGTTCGAAACATACGTATTGCATACGACCTGAGCAGCCGCCACGATCGGTTGCGCTCGCGCGGCTACCTCACCTTGGCAGAATTGGCACAGCGTCTCGACGTTTCGACGGCCACCCTCAAATACTGGCGCCGTGCCGGCTTGCTCAAAGCGCATAAGTATGACGAACGGAATGCTTATTTGTTCGAGCAACCTGGTGCCGACACTCCGATCAAGCATCGACATCAAGGCAAGACTACTGGCAGATCACCCACCGCCGCGGCAACTTTATCCACACATACCATATGAGGTGCAGTATGCAGCCCAATCCTTTTCGTTTCCCCGGGCAACGGCTACCGGCCGCGGCTCGTAGTGGTAATGGCCGGCGAAGGCCAGCAGGGTGGGATGAAAGCGGATGGCATCGCCCTGGCGTTCGAGCACGGCGCTCTTCAGGTTGTCATAAAGAAGGGTCCGCGGCAGCCCGGACCATGCCTGGAATGCGCCGACATGGCCGCGCAGGAAGTTCTCCATGCGCGCGTCCAGGAAGAAACGCAGGTAGATCCGGCGCGAGTAGGACAGCACCATGACGAAGGCCATCAGC
>JBAVJR010000040.1:0-4645 GCA_049687855.1 Steroidobacteraceae bacterium
TGCAGTCGGCGAGAGTGCAGGGCGCGCATGTCGACCTGCCACCCCATTCCGCCATTTTTCTGCGGCTTGCTCCCTGATCGAGGCCCGTTGCGATGACCATCGACATCGACAGTCATTACCCATTGACGGCGGACCAGGTCGCGTCCTTCCGCGAGAGCGGGTACATCAAGCTGCGCGAAGTACTGTCGCGCGCGACGCTTGAATACTACGGTCGCGAAATCACGCGCCTCACGATCGCGCTCAATACCCAGGACAAGCCGCTCGCGGAGCGCTCGACGTACGACAAGGCTTTCCTGCAGGTCATGAACCTGTGGGAGCGCAGTCCGCTGGTTGGCCGTTTCGTCATGGGCCAGCGGCTTGGGCGCATCGCGGCCGAATTGCTCGAGGTAAAGGGCGTGCGCCTGTACCACGACCAGAGCCTGTACAAGGAACCCGGCGGTGGCATCACGCCGGCTCATGCCGACCAGTATTACTGGCCGCTTGCGTCCGACCGTACGGTCACGGCGTGGATTCCGCTGCAGGCGGTGCCACCGGAGATGGGTCCGCTCGGCTTCTTCGCACGCAGCCAGTCGGTCGAGCTCGGTCGCGATCTCGGCATCTCTGATGAAAGCGAAGAAAAGATCAGTGCCAACATGGCGCGTCACGGCCTCGAGTACATGAGTGGCGGCTTCGACCTCGGCGAGGCCAGCTTTCACCTCGGGTGGACGTTTCACAAGGCGGGTGCCAACACGTCGAATCAGCCGCGCTCCGTCATGACGGTCATCTACATGGACGCGGCGATGCGACTCGTTCCCGCGCTCAATACTGCGCAGGTCAATGACCACGAGCAGTGGTGCCCCGGCGCCGTTCCCGGCGCGGTCATCGACACCCACAAGAACCCGGTGATCTGGCCGCTCCCGTGAGCACGGTTGTCGCTCCCAGGCCAATGGAGAACGTCAGGTGACAGCAATGACGCGCAGGGATTTCGTGCTGGTTGCCGCAGCCTCCGTCGCTGGCGCGCCAACGCTCGCGGTCGGTCTGGACGTGCAGCCATCGCCTGGCGGAGCCCAGCCTGCTGCAGCAGACGTCTCCGCACCCGCTCGTGCCGGTCCGGCCACGAGGTTGCGCCGCTTGCCGCTCGGTTCGGTGCGTCCACGCGGCTGGATGCTTGCACAGATGCAGCAGGACCTGGATCACGGGTTTGCCGGCCGGCTCGATACCTTGAGTCCGCATGTCGCCAGTGACTTGTTCGCACACCGGCTGGTCGCTGCGAACGGCCAGCTCGCCTGGTGGGACGCCGAATCGCGGGGTAACTGGCTCTGGGGCTACACGCTGCTGGCCCATCTCGCCGACGCACCGCAGCACCGGGAGCGCGCCGACGCGCTGGTTCGCTCTTTGCGTGCGACACAGGACGCCGACGGTTACCTCGGCATTCACACCGCCGCGATGCGCTATCGGACCGGCGATGTCGAGAACGGCGAACTCTGGGCGCAGTCGCGTGCGCTGCTGACCCTGCTGGCGCACCATGAATTGACCGGCGACGCGTCCAGTCTCGATGCCGCGCGCCGAGCGGTCGATCTCATGCTCCAACACTATGGTAGCGCGAGGTCGCCCTTCGGACGCAAGTCCACCACGGACGACCGCACCGGCGTCACTCATGGCCTCTGCTATGTCGATGCGCTGCAGGCATTGCACGAGGTCACCGGTGAGCAGCGTTATGCGGCCGCCGCTGCGGATCTTCTCCGCGATTTCGACGCCTGGCCCTCGCCATTTCCGAACGACGACTTTGCCGCGGCCAACCTCGCCGACTCGATGCGGGCCCTGCACGGCCACGCTGTTCACACGGTCGAGCATCTGCGTGCGGTCGCGTTCGGCAGCCCGGACGAATCACGATTGCGGTCGGCCCTGCATAAACTGCGCTTGAGCACGACGCCGAGCGGCGCAGTCATCGGCGACGAGAGTCTGCACGGACTGCCGCATCCGCAGGCGGGCTACGAGTACTGCTCGCTCACGGAACTCGTCTGCGGACTCGGTCGTTGCGCGCAGGCCCTGGCGGATCCAGCGTTCGGTGACTGGCTGGAGCGCGTCACGTTCAATGCCGCGCAGGGCGCGCGCACCGCCGACGGCAGGGCGCTCGCCTATCTCTGCTCCGACACACGACTCGATGCGACGGCACACCGGCCTGACAGTTACTCCCTGCTGAACGGCAAGCATGGACGCTACAAGCTCTCACCGACGCACGACGATATCGCGTGCTGCTGCAACCCGAATGCCACGCGGCTATTGCCGCACTACGTGTCGTCGATGTGGCTGGGCCGCACCGACTCACCCGGCCTGGCCGCAATCGCGTATGGCCCCAGCAACTTGTGCACGACCATCGATGGAACGGAGTTCATCATCCTCCAGGAGACGCTGTACCCGTTCGAGGACCTGGTTCGATTTACAGTCGAGGCTGCGGCGCCTACGCGATTGACCTTGTGGCTGCGACGACCGGCCTGGGCGAGCGCATTCCATCTTGACGGAATCGATGCTGCAGAGCGGGACGGCTGGATCTGCATCGAGCGTCAATGGCGGGGTCGCACGTCCTTCACACTGGGCTTCGATATGGCGGTGCGTGCTGAGGGGTATCCGGCCGGCGAAGTTGCGGTCCTGCGCGGCCCGCTGCAGTTCGTGCAGCCGATCCCGTTTCGCGTGCGTGACCTGCCGGTTCAGGTGCGAGCGGACTGGCCGGACGCTGAACTGCTCGCAGATGACCGTGAGTCGCAGGAAACGCTGCCGATCATCGACACCGCGCGCGCAGACCTGGGCTTCTTGCCCGAACGTGTCGCGACAGACGCGCCGGATCGGCCCTGGCATGAGTCGCCGTTGCGACTGCGCAGTGACGGCGTCACGCTCGTGCCAATCGGCTGCGCGCCGCTGCGGCGGGCAGACTTCCGTTTACGTCCAGGCCATCGGAAGGACAAGGCATGACCACCGTTCACCACGCGCAATGGCAGTGGAAGCGCCTTGCGGCGGCGCTGGTCCTGATCGCCTGCGCCTGCGCCGGCGATGCGATCGCCGCCGGGACATATACGCGCCACGTCGATCCCTTCATCGGCACCGACGGCACTGGCCACGTCATGCCCGGCGCGACGATGCCCTGGGGCATGGTGGCGCCGAGTCCGGACATGGCGACGACGGGCTGGAGCTACACCAGTGGCTACCAGTACCGGACACCGACGATGCTCGGCTTCTCCAACACGCACATCAGCGGTGCCGGTATTCCGGAGCTCGGCGACGTGCTGCTGCAGCCGGCGGCTGGCATGCGCTGGTCCGCGAGCACCACCGACTTCGCCGGCAAGTACGACAAGTCGTCGGAGGCTGCGCATCCGGGCTACTACACGGTGAGGCTCCCCGATCACCGAGTGACGGTCGAGCTCACCGCGACGTCTCGGGTCGCGTTCCATCGGTACACGTTCAGCGACGAAAGCCGCGTGCAGGTGCTGCTCGACCTGCAGCACGGCCTGCTCTACGGCGATGGTCCGCGCGTGAAAAGCGCGCAGTCGATGGTCGATGCGAAAGCCGGTGAGGTGCGCGGCACTGTTCACACGCGCGGCTGGACGGATCGTGAGGCTTCTTTCGTGGTGCGCTTCGACCGGCCGATTCTCGCGCAGCAGCAGCTGCCGCCGAAGCCCGGCGAACTGGCGCCGCGCTACCTGCTCGAATTCGACCTCGGCGATCGACGCGTGCTGGAAGCGCGTGTGGCGCTTTCCACCGTCGATGTGGCGGGCGCTCGCCGGAACCTGGCGACGAGCGATGGACTCGCGTTCAACACGGCGCGAGAGCAGGCCGACTCTGCCTGGAATTCACTGCTCGGCCGGATCGAGATCGAAGCCGACGCGCGCACCAAGCGCATCTTCTATTCGGCGCTGTACCGCACGCTGCTGCACCCGAGCAGCATCGCTGACATCGACGGTCGCGTCCGCGGTCCGCGCGGCGAAGTGATCCAGGCCCCGGGCGGGCGCTACGACAGCACGTTCAGCCTGTGGGATACGTTCCGCGCGGTGCATCCGCTCTACACCCTGGTCTATCCCGAGCGGGTGACCGGCTTCGTCACCACGATGCTCGCGCATCACCGGCAGCAGGGGTACCTGCCGCTCTGGACCGCCTGGGGTCGCGAAACCCACACGATGATCGGTAACCCGGCCCTGCCTGTGATTGCGGATGCCGTAGCCAAGGGCTTCGGTGGCTTCGACCGCAACGAGGCCTTGCGCGCGATGGTCGAGTCCTCGACGCAGGAGCGGCCCGGTGTGCCGGCCTGGGCCCAGAGTTCGTGGAAGCTGTACATGCGGTACGGCTACCTGCCGTTCGATCTCGAGGACGGCGAGGCTGTCTCGAAGACGATGGAGCACGGCTACGGTGACGATGCGGTGGCGCGCGTCGCCCGTGCAGTCGGCGATACGGCGACCGCCGCGTTGTTCTCGGGCCGTGCCGACGGCTGGAAGCTGCTCTTCGATCCGACCACGCGTGTCGTGCGCGGCAAGGACTCGCAGGGTCGCTGGCGTGAGCCGTTCGACGCGCTGCGTGCGACGTCGCCGCTCAACAATCCCGGCGATTACACGGAAGCCAATGCCTGGCAGTACACGGCGACACCCGCGTTGCACGATCCGTTCGGGTTTCGCGAGGT
>JBAVJR010000041.1:0-13023 GCA_049687855.1 Steroidobacteraceae bacterium
TGCTCATGAGTTTCGCGTTCTACAACGACCTCTCGCGGTTGTTCAGCTGAGTTTCCCTTAAGACCATGCGACTGAAGTTTGCGGCCGTCCTGCCGGCCTTCCTGCTTGCCGTACCTGCCGTTCTCGCCCAGACCGAGAGCGCGGAATTCACCGTCGGCGACATCCGCATCGAAGGCCTGCAGCGCATCACCGAAGGCACCGTCTACAACTACCTGCCCGTGAACATCGGCGACCGCCTCGACAACCGCCGCGTCGACGAGGCCCTGCGGGCGCTGTATGCAACCGGCTTCTTCCGTGACGTCGAGATCCGCCGCGACGGCGGCACGCTGGTCGTGGCCGTGCTCGAGCGCCCCTCGATCGAGAGCTTCACGATCACGGGCAACAAGGACATCAAGACCGAGGACCTGGAGAAGTCGCTGCGCAACGTGGGCCTCTCCCGTGGCAAGACGTTCAACCAGTCGACGCTCGACGAAGTGGAGCGTTTTCTCACCGACCAGTACTTCTCGCGCGGCAAGTACGCGGTGCAGGTCGACACCAAGGTCGAGGAAGTCGCCGGCAACCGCGTCAAGATCGCGGTCGACATCGTCGAGGGCAAGCGCTCGAAGATCCGGCAGATCAACATCGTCGGCAACGAGGCGTTCAGCGACGACGACCTGCTCGAGGACTTCAAGCTGCGCACGCCGAACTGGCTGTCCTGGTACAAGCAGGACGACCGTTATTCGCGCGAAGAACTGTCCGGCGACATCGAGAAGCTGCGCTCGTATTACCTGGACCGCGGCTACGCGAACATGGACGTCGAGACGACGCAGGTCGCCATCACGCCCGAGAAGGACGACATCTTCATCACGCTCAACGTGAAGGAAGGGGACGTCTACCGCATCTCCGACGTCAAGATCGCGGGCAACCTGGTGGTGCCCGAGGAACAGCTCAAGACGCTGGTCGCCGTGCGCCGCGGCGACGTGTTCTCGCGCAAGATGGTCACGGCGACCACCGAGCTCATGCAGCTGCGCCTCGGCCAGGACGGGTACGCCTTCGCCAAGATCGATCCGGTGCCGAAAGAGAACCCCGCCACCAAGGAAATCGAACTGACGTTCCTGGTCGACCCGGGCAATCGCGCGTACGTGCGCAACATCGGTTTCACGGGCAGCACCGGCATCAACGACGACGTGCTCCGGCGCGAAATACGACAGATGGAAGGCGGTTATCTTTCCAACGCGGCAGTCGATCGTTCCAAGGTCCGCCTGCAGCGCCTGCCGTTCATCGAGAAGGTCGAAGTCGAGACCAATCCGGTGCCGGGCACGCCCGATCTGGTCGACGTCACCTACGACATCAAGGAAGGCCTGCCGGGCCAGTTCAGCGGCGGCATCGGTTACTCGGAGTCGCAGTCGATCCTGCTGAATGGCAGCTTCGTGCACAGCAACTTCATGGGCACCGGCAATCGCGTGGCCGCGGAAATCAACGCGGGCCAGTACAGCAAGGTGTTCAGCCTCTCGCACACCGATCCGTACACGACGATCGACGGCGTCTCGCGCACGGTCTCGGCGACGTGGCGCCGGATCTCCCAGTTCACGACGTCGTCGTCCGACTTCCAGACCGAGACCGGCACGCTCGGCCTCGACTACGCCTGGCCGATTTCGGAATTCCAGTCCGTGCGCATGGGCCTGGCCGCGCAGCGCTCCGACCTGTTCACCGACCCCAACCAGAGCGCCGCGGAGGCGCTCTTCTGGGTGCAGAACAACGGCAACACGTACACGGAAGTGCAGAACGTCGGCGTCCCGCCGATCGGGCTTACCTACTACGGCACCAAGTTCGACACGTTCGAGTACTCGGTCGGCTGGTCGTACGATTCGCGCAACCGCGCCCTGTTCGCCGATCGCGGCGGACGCCACCGCTTGAGCGCGTCGTACACGCTGCCCTTCAGCGACATCGATTTCGTCAGCCTCAACTACGACTACCTGCAGTTCATCCCGATGGGCAAGTGGTTCACGCTGATGTTCAACAGCGAGGCTGGTTACGGACAGGCGCTCGGCGACACGACGTCGATGCCGCCGTACCGGCGCTTCTTCGCGGGCGGCCCGGAAACGGTGCGCGGCTTCCGCGAAAGCCGCCTCGGCCCCAAGGATTCGTTCGGCAACCCTTACGGCGGCAACATCAAGTTCACCAACCAGCTCGAACTGCTGCTGCCGATGCCGGCAAAATGGAAGAACAGCGCGCGTTTCAGCCTGTTCTTCGACGCTGGCAACGTCTTCTCCAACGACGACGTCGCGTTCGTCGGCCGCGACGGCGTGACGCCGGTGTCTTATGAGTTCGCGTTTGATAAACTGCGCTATTCGACCGGCGTCGCCGTCCAGTGGCTGGCGCCGCTCGGCGTCTTCCGGTTCAGCTACGCGGTGCCGCTCAACGAGTTCAAGGGCACCGCTGTCGAATACCCCGACGAGACGGAAGGTTTCCAGTTCTCGATCGGCCAGGCTTTCTGAGGTACCAAGTTCCATGCGCATCAAGACCACCCTGCTTGCTTTCCTGACACTCGCTGCCGTTTCGCTGCCGCTCTCCGCGGCGCAGGCGCAGGCGAAGATCGGCGTCGTCAACGTGGCGCGCCTGCTGCAGGAAACGCCCCAGGCCCAGGCCGCCTCGCAGGCGCTCGAAAACGAGTTCGCCGCGCGCAAGCGCGACCTGCAGAACCTGGAGCGCGACCTCAAGGCCCGCGAGGACAAGCTGCAGAAGGACGGCGCCACGATGGCGGAAGCCGAGCGCCGCAACCAGGAAAAGGCGCTGCGCGACGGCCAGCGCGAATTCGCGCGCAAGCAGAACGAGTTCATGGAAGACCTGAACGTGCGCCGCAACGAGGCCCTCGGCCAGCTGCAGCGGTCGGTGCTGCAGGAAGTGCAGAACTACGCCAAGACCGCGGGACTCGACCTCGTGATCGCCGACGCGCTGTTCGCCAGCCCGTCGATCGACATCACCAGCCAGGTGCTGTCGGCGCTGCAGGCGAAGAGCCGCGCGCCCGCGAAGCCCTGATCCAGGCCGGGTCAGGACGCAGCGGAGCCGACCGAGCATGCCGGTGCGCCTGGGCGAACTGGCGGCACGTTTCGGCTGCGAGCTGCGCGGCGATCCCGACACGCCGATCGAGCGTGTCGCGACGCTGCAGGAAGCCGGTCCGGGCGCGATCGCGTTCCTGGCCAACTCCAAGTATCGACGCCAGCTGCCGGGCACGCGTGCCGCGGCGGTGGTGCTCGACGCGTCCACCGTCGACGACTGCCCGACCAACGCGCTGATCGCTGCCAATCCCTACGCCACGTATGCGCGGATCGCCCAGGTGCTTTATCCCGGGCCTGCACCCCTGTCGGGCCGCCATGCCAGTGCCGTGGTCGAAGCGGATGCCGCTGTCGATCCCACCGCGTGGATCGGCCCCAATGCCTACGTCGGCGCGGGGGCCATGATCGGCGCGCGAGCGCAGATCGGCCCCAATAGCGTCGTGTTCGACCGCGTCGTGGTTGGCGCTGACACGCGCCTGGTCGCGCACGTGACGCTCTGCGCGGGCGTGCGGCTCGGCTCGCGTTGCCTGATGCACCCGGGCGTCGTCATCGGCGCCGACGGCTTCGGGCATGCGCCGGACGCGGACGGCTACGTCAAGATCCCGCAGGTCGGTTCCGTGCTGGTCGGGGACGACGTGGAGATCGGCGCGAATTCCACCATCGACCGCGCGGCGATCGGTGATACGGTCATCGAGTGCGGCGTGAAGATCGACAACCAGGTGCAGGTGGGCCACAACTGCCGCATCGGCGAGCACACGGTGATCTCGGGTTGCGTGGGTATCTCGGGCAGCGTCACGATCGGCCGCCGCTGCATGATTGGCGGCATGGTCGGCATCGTCGGGCACCTGCAGATCACCGACGACGTGTATCTCACGGGCAAGACGATGGTGACGCACTCGATCACCAGGCCCGGGCTGTACTCGGGGCAGCTGCCTTTCGACGAGGCGCGGCGCTTCCGCCGCAACAGCGCGCGGTTCCAGCAGCTCGATGAGCTGGCGCGCCGCGTACGCGCCCTCGAAAAGGGCGCGGGTTCCGCAGTCGCAGACGAACACGACGGGAAGGACACATGAGCGAAACACAGGGTGGATTCGGTATCGACGAAGTGATGCGGCGCCTGCCGCACCGGTACCCGATGCTGCTGGTGGATCGCGTGCTGGAATGCGTCCCCGGCGAGCGCCTGGTCGCGGTCAAGAACGTCACGGCGAACGAGCAGTTCTTTTCGGGGCACTTCCCGGGCCGTCCCGTGATGCCCGGCGTATACATGCTGGAGGCGCTGGCGCAGGCCGCGGGCGTCCTCTGTTTCGTCACCGCAGGCAT
This sequence comes from Steroidobacteraceae bacterium, assembly GCA_049687855.1. Classification (GTDB taxonomy): domain Bacteria; phylum Pseudomonadota; class Gammaproteobacteria; order Steroidobacterales; family Steroidobacteraceae; genus RPQJ01. The sequence continues at coordinate 4,353 of JBAVJR010000041.1, forward strand.
CTATCCCGACGAGAACGTGAAATTCTACTTCGCCGGCATCGACAAGGCGCGATTCCGTCGTCCCGTCGTGCCGGGCGACCAGTTGTTGCTCAAGGTGGTGCTCGAGCGCAGGATTCGCACGATCTGGAAGTTCTCGACGGTGGCGGAAGTGGCGGGCCAGGAAGCCTGCTCGGCGGAAATGATGGTGATGCCGGGCTGAAGCACCGGGCGCACCAGGGAGAAGCATCGATGAGTGGCTCCATCCACGCGACGGCGATCGTCGCGCCGGACGTGATTCTCGGCGAGGGTGTCGAGATCGGGCCGTACTGCGTGCTCGGTCCCGGCGTCGAGGTCGGCGCACGCACGCGCCTTGGGGCGCACGCGGCGATCCACTGCCACACCAGGGTTGGCGCCGACAACGTCATCCACGCGTTCGCTTCGATCGGCGACGCGCCCCAGGACAAGAAGTACAAGGGCGAGCCGACGCGTCTCGAGATCGGCGACCGCAACGTCATCCGCGAATTCGTCACGCTCAATCGTGGCACGACCAAGGACCGTGGCGTCACGACGATCGGCAACGACAACCTGTTCATGTCGTATTCGCACGTCGCGCACGACTGCGTCGTCGGCAACCAGTGCGTGCTCGCCAACAGCTCCACGCTCGGCGGCCACGTCGTGCTCGGTGACTGGGTCATCATGGGTGGCTTCGCGGCCGTCCACCAGTTCTGCAAGGTGGGTGCGCATGCGTTTCTCGCCAACAATGCGGCAGTGACGCGCGACGTGCCTCCCTACGTTATGGCGGTCGGCGGGCCGGCCAGGCCGCACAGCATCAATTCCGAAGGACTCAAGCGGCGCGGTTTCTCGCCGCAGCAGATCCGCAACCTGCGCGATGCGTACCGCACTCTGTATCGCTCTGGTCTGCGGCTCGAAGAGGCGGTCGAGCGCCTGACCGCGGCGGCGCGGGACCAGCCCGAAGTGCAGCTGCTGGTCGACTTCATCCCGCAGTCCACGCGCAGCCTCGTGCGCTGACGTCCGCTCGATCCATGCAGCACTCCGGCGTCATCTCTCCCGCGGCAGCGCGAGAGGTGAAGATCGCACTCGTGGCCGGCGAAGCCTCGGGCGACAACCTCGGGGGCGGCTTGCTCAGTGCGCTGCGCGCAAGGCAGCCGGCGCTGAGCGCGTTCGGCGTGGCCGGACCGCGCATGGTGGAGGCTGGCTGCGAAGCCTGGGTGTCGTCCGAGGAACTGGCGGTCATGGGTATCGCCGAGATCCTGAAGCACCTGCCGCGCCTGCTGCGTCTGCGCCGCGATCTCATCGCGCGACTGCTCGCGGCGCGACCTGACGTCTTCATCGGCATCGACTCACCGGAATTCAATCTCCGGGTCGCAGCGCAACTCAAGGCGCAGGCCATTCCCACGGTGCAGTACGTCAGTCCGCAGGTGTGGGCCTGGCGGCAGGGCAGGGTGCGCACGATCGGTAAGTCCGTCGATCTGGTGCTCTGCGTGCTGCCGTTCGAAAGCAGGTTCTACGACGCGCACGACGTGCGCGCGGTGTTCGTCGGCCACCCGCTTGCAGATCGCATTCCGCTCGAATCGCCGCCGGGTCCCGCGCGCGCAGCGCTGGGTCTCGACCCAGGCGCGCCCACGGTGGCGGTGCTTCCGGGCAGCCGTCGTGCAGAGGTCGCCAAGCTGGGCGGCCCCTTCGCCGCGACGCTGGCATGGCTGCACGAACGTCGTCCCGACATCCGTTTCGTGGCGCCGATGGCCAACGCCGCGGTGCGGACGCTGTTCGAGCACAGCCTCGCCCGGCACGCTCCCGGCGTACCCGTCGCGGTCGTTGACGGCCAGTCGCAGCAAGCGCTGGCTGCCGCCGATGCGGTGCTGGTCGCGTCCGGCACCGCGACGCTGGAAGCGGCGCTGATCAAGCGGCCGATGGTGGTCGCGTATCGCCTCGCGCCGCTCACGGCCTGGCTGATGCGCAGCATGAAGCTCATGAAAGCGGATTACTTTGCGCAGCCGAACCTGCTGGCAGGGCGGCGGGTGGTGCCGGAATACCTGCAGCAAGACGTTCGGCCCGACGTGCTCGGCCCCGCGTTGCTGGCGCAGCTCGAGCGTCCCGATCGCGCGGAACTCGTCGCGACGTTCACGGCGATCCACCAGACGCTGCGATGCGACGCAAGTGCGCGAGCCGCCGACGCCATCCTGGAACTGCAGCGGCAGCGGCAGGCCAGGCGGTGAGGCGCGTCGCTCCGCGGCAGGCCGGCTTCGACCTGCGCAAGGCCGGTCTCACGGCGGGCGTCGACGAGGCCGGTCGCGGCCCGCTCGCGGGTCCGGTCGTTGCGGCTGCGGTGATCCTCGATGGCAAGCGACCGATACACGGCATAGCGGATTCGAAAGTCCTGTCGCCCCTCGTGCGTGCAGAACTGGCGCAGCAGATCCAGGACCGCAGCATCGCCTTCGGGCTCGGCTGGGCCGATGCCTGCGAGGTCGATTCGCTCAACATCCTGCAGGCGACGCTGCTGGCCATGCGCCGCGCCATGCTCGGCCTGCGCTGCGCTCCGGCGCACGTGATCGTCGATGGCGATCGTTGCCCGAGCGTCGCGGGCCTGCCGTTCGACTGCAGCATCGAGGCAGTGGTCGCGGGCGACTCCAGCGTAACTTGCGTGGGGGCGGCGTCGATCCTCGCCAAAGTGGCGCGCGACCGGTTCATGTGCGAACTCGACGTACGCTACCCCGGGTACGGCTTTGCCGGGCACAAGGGGTACGGCACGCCGGAGCATCTCGCTGCCCTGCGTCGATTGGGGCCTTCCCCGGTGCACCGACGGAGCTTCGCGCCGGTACAATCCTGCCTTGCCCGCTGATCCCAGAGCCCGCCGTCCATGGCAGCCCGGTTCGTCCATCTTCGCGTTCACACCGAGTACTCGCTCGTCGACGGCGTCGTCCGCATCGAGAGCGACACGGCGGACGGGCGCGTGCTGCGCGAAGGGCTCATCGACGCCACCGCACGCATGCGGATGCCGGCAGTCGCGCTCACCGACCAGGCGAACCTCTTTGCGCTGGTCAAGTTCTACAAGACCGCGCAGTCGAAGGGCGTCAAGCCGCTGGTCGGCGTGGACGCGCTGGTGTGCGACGACAACGGGCGCAACGAACCGTCGCGGCTGGTGCTGCTGTGCCAGGACGGGCGCGGCTACCTCAACCTCACGCGCCTCGTCACGCGCAGTTACCTCGAGGGGCAGGGCAAGCACGGCCCGACGATCCATCGGGAATGGCTCGACCGCGAGACCACCCAGGGCCTGGTCGCGCTCTCCGGTGCGCGTGCAGGCGACGTCGGCCGCGCGCTGATCGGCGATCGTGAGCCGGAAGCCCGTGCCGCGCTCGAAGCGTGGCTCGAACTGTTCGGTGACCGGTACTACCTCGAGCTGCAGCGCACGGGCCGGCCGGGCGAGGAAGACTGCATCGAGGGTTCGCTGCAGCTGGCGGTCAGGCTCGGCGTGCCGGTCGTCGCCACCAACGACGTGCGCTTCATCCGGCCCGAGGATTTCGAGGCGCACGAAGCCCGGGTCTGCATCCACGCCGGCACGCTGATCGCGGATCCATCGCGCCCGCGAAGTTACAGCGAAGAGCAGTACCTGCGCTCGCCCGACGAGATGGCGGCACTGTTTGCCGACCTGCCCGAGGCGCTCGAGAATTCCGTCGAAATCGCGCGCCGGCTCAACCTCGAGATCAAGCTCGGCAAGCCGTCGTTGCCGGCCTACCCCGTGCCCGCCGGCCAGACGGCCGCAGAGCACCTGCGCGCGGAATCGAAGCTCGGCCTGGAGCGGCGCTGGCCCGTCATCGCGACGCAGCTCGGCACGCGCATTCCGCATGATGAATACGAGGGCCGTCTTGCGCGAGAGCTCGACGTCATCTGCCAGATGGGGTTCGCCGGCTACTTCCTGATCGTCGCGGACTTCATCCGCTGGGCGCGTGAGAACGGCGTGCCCGTCGGGCCGGGGCGCGGTTCGGGCGCCGGCTCGCTCGTGGCGTACGCGCTCGGCATCACCGACCTCGACCCGTTGCACTACGACCTGCTGTTCGAGCGGTTCCTGAACCCCGAACGCGTGTCGATGCCCGACTTCGACGTCGACTTCTGCATGGAAGGGCGCGACCGGGTCATCGACTACGTCGCACAGCGCTACGGGCGCGAGCGCGTCTCGCAGATCATCACCTACGGCACCATGGCGGCCAAGGCGGTCGTGCGCGACGTCGCGCGGGTGCAGGGGCTGAGCTACGGCTTCGCCGACTCGATCGCCAAGCTGATCCCGTTCGAGCTCGGGATCACGCTCGACGACGCGCTCGACAAGGAAGAGGAGCTGCGCAAGCGCTACCGCAACGAAGACGACGTGCGCCAGCTGATCGACCTGGCGCGCTCGCTCGAGGGCCTGGTGCGCAACGCCGGCACGCACGCCGGCGGCGTCGTCATAGCGCCTTCGGTGCTCACGGACTTCGCGCCGCTCTACTGCGAGCAGGGCAGCACCACGGTCGTCACTCAATTCGACAAGGACGACGTCGAGGCCGCGGGTCTCGTGAAGTTCGACTTCCTCGGCCTGCGTACGCTGACGATCATCGACTGGGCCGTGCGCACGATCAACGCGGACCGCGCGGGGTCCGGGGATCCGCCGCTCGACATGTCCACGCTGCCGATGGACGACGCGCCGACGTACTCGCTGCTGAAGCGCTGCGAGACGACGGCCGTCTTCCAGCTCGAATCGCGCGGCATGAAGGACCTGATCAAGCGCCTGCAGCCGGATACGTTCGAGGACATCATTGCGCTGGTCGCGCTGTTCCGGCCGGGCCCGCTGCAGTCGGGCATGGTCGACGACTTCATCGACCGCAAGCACGGCCGCATCGGCGGCGGCATCGATTACCTGCACCCCGACCTGAAACCCGTCCTGTTCCCGACCTATGGCGTGATCCTGTACCAGGAACAGGTCATGCAGATCGCGCAGGTGCTGGCAGGCTACACGCTGGGCGGCGCCGACCTGTTGCGCCGCGCGATGGGCAAGAAGAATGCCGAGGAGATGGCGCAGCAGCGTTCCATCTTCGTCGCGGGCGCCACCGCGCGTGGTGTCGCCGAGCACGTCGCGGTGCATATCTTCGACCTCATGGAGAAGTTCGCGGGGTATGGCTTCAACAAGTCGCACTCGGCGGCGTACGCGGTGCTGTCCTACCACACGGCGTGGCTGAAGACGCATTACCCGGCCGCGTTCATGGCGGCGGTGCTGTCGTCGGACATGGACAAGACCGACAAGGTCGTCACGCTGATCGACGAGTGCAACCGGATGGGACTCACCGTGGAGCCGCCCGACGTCAATGCCTCGCAGTACATGTTCACCGTGTCGGGACCGCAGTCGATCCGGTACGGACTCGGCGCAATCAAGGGCGTGGGGCAGGCGGCCGTCGAGAACATGCTCGAGGAGCGCAACGAGGGCGGGCGCTTCCGCGACCTGCGCGATCTCTGCCGCCGGCTCGATCTCAACAAGGTCAATCGCCGCGTGCTCGAGGCGCTGATCCGCTCCGGCGCGGCGGACTCGATGGGCGGCATGCGCTTCCGCTCGACGCTCATGCACCAGCTGCCGGCCGCGATGCAGGCCGCCGACCAGTCGACCCGTGCCAGGGCAGCCGGGCAGGAAGACCTGTTCGGGCTGGCTGAGCCGGCTCCCGTCGCGGCGACACCGGTTGCGGCCGAGGCTGACGCGAAGGTGATGCAGGAGACGCTGCCCGAATGGAGCGAAGCCGTCCGGCTCACGGGCGAGCGCGAAACGCTGGGCCTCTATCTCACGGGCCATCCAATTGCCGAATACGAACGCGAGCTGCGGCCGATCACCAGCGGGCGCATCGCCGACGTCGGCGGTGCCAAGCCGGTTGGCGCCGGAGGCGAGGAGAAAGGCAACCCGTGGCGCGGCCCGGGGCGCAGCGTGACCGTCGCCGGGCTCGTGCTCGAGATACGCAAGCGTGGCGGGCGTACCAGCTTCATCCTCGACGATCGCAGCGGCCGGCTCGAGGTCACGATGTTCGAGGACGTCTACCAGCAGTTCCGCTCACTCGTCTCCAAGGACGCGATCCTCGTGGTCGAGGGTGGCCTGCGCTGGGACGACTTCATCGACGACTGGCGCCTGAGCGCGAAGAAGATCATGGACGTCGACCAGGCGCGCGAACAGTACGGCCGCAACCTCGTGTTGCGCTGGCCGGCCGCCAGGGCGCAGAACGGGGATGCCAGCAAGCTGGTCGCCGCGCTCGAGCAGGCGCTCAAGCCGAGCCAGGGTGGTCGCTGCAACGTCGCCATCCGTTACGCGACCGGCGATGCCGCCGCGATCCTGCAATTCGGCGAGCAGTGGAAGGTGCGGCCCTCGCGCGAGCTGATCGAACGGCTCGGCAGCCTGGTGGGCCGCGAAGGCGTCGAGTTGTACTACGCGCCGCGCGATACCTGAAGCACGCCCATCCGCGTCGCGCCGACGGCACTTGCGGCCGTTCCCCGGACCCGTGTAAGAATGCGTGCCAATCGACAACGGGGGGTGGCGACACATGGACCTGGAAGGCTGGCTCAGGGAACTCCGGGTGCCGCGCGAGGCATACCGCGTCGTGTCGCTGTTGCCGCTCGTGTATGTCGCATGGGCCGACGGCAAGCTCCAGAAGAGCGAGCGCGACGTGATCCTGCACATCGCGCGCGAGCGCGGCTTCCTCGATCACGGCGGCGAAGATGCGCTTGCGCGCTGGCTCAGCGAGCCTCCGTCGAAGCAGCAGCTGAAGGCCGACCTCGCAGTGCTCAATGAGCTCGCACGCAGCGACCGCAAGCTCAAGGAAGAGTTCGGCGCCGACGAGGAGCAGTTGCTGCTCGCGTGGTGCCAGGACGTCGCTGACGCGGCGGGTGGCCTGCTCGGCCTCAAGTCCGCACGCACGGACGCGGAGAACGCTGCGCTCAAGACCATCGCCGGCGCGCTCGACGTGCGCAGTGCCACGCAGTGGCGGGCGGCGCTCAAGGCCTGAACAGCGCGCATCGCCGCGTCGTTTCGGATGCCGTGCGCCGGGACGCAGTCAACCCGGCCCTGCCGACTTGCCTGCGGCTGATTTGCGCCCGCGCCGGGCGTACGGCATCCTTCGCGCCTATGCCATTGAGCTTCCTCGAATTCGAGCAGCCTATCGCCGAGCTCGAAGCAAAGATCGACGAGCTGCGCTTCGTCTCGTCCGACGCCGAGGTCAACATCGGCGAGGAGATCGCGCGCCTGCGGGCCAAGAGCCGTGCGCTCACCAACAGCATCTTCGCCAACCTGACGGCGTGGCAGGTCGCCCAGCTCGCGCGCCACCCGCAGCGCCCGTACACGCTCGATTACGCCGTCGCCATCTTCGATGAGTTCCAGGAACTGCACGGCGACCGCATGTACTCGGACGACCTCGCGATCGTCGGCGGCTTCGCGCGTCTTGCCGGCCGTCCGGTCATGCTGATCGGCCACCAGAAGGGCCGCGACACCAAGGAACGGGTGCGCCGCAACTACGGCATGCCAAAGCCCGAGGGTTACCGCAAGGCGCTGCGGCTGATGAAGCTCGCCGAGCGCTTCCGCATTCCGCTGGTCACGCTGATCGACACCCCAGGGGCCTATCCCGGCGTCGGCTCCGAAGAGCGCAACCAGAGCGAGGCGATCGCCCGCAACCTGTTCGAGATGTCGTCGCTGCGCGTGCCGGTGATCACTGCGGTCATCGGCGAAGGCGGCTCGGGCGGCGCGCTCGCTATCGGCGTGTGCGACCGGTTGATCATGCTGCAGTACTCGATCTACTCGGTGATTTCGCCGGAAGGCTGCGCGTCCATCCTGTGGAAGAGCGCCGACAAGAAGGAGATCGCGGCTGATGCCATGGGCATCACGGCGGAGCGTCTCGACAAGCTCGGGCTGGTCGACGAAGTGCTGCGTGAGCCGCTCGGCGGCGCCCACCGCGATCCACAGGCGATGGCGGATTCGCTCAAGGAAGCGCTCGTGCGGCATCTCGACCAGGTTTCGCAGCAGCCGGAGGACGCGCTGCTCGCGCAGCGGTACCAGCGCCTGCGCGGCCAGGGCGTCTATCGCGCGGCCAATTGAGCGACGCCGCGCCCACCCGGGCCCGCAGCACGTGTTCACCCCTCACCGACTGGTGGCAAGCCTTGATTCCTTGCTCGCCCTGGTCCCGGCGACGAGTCACGCACGATCGCCGGGACTCTGCATCGCACTGAGCGGCGGGCTCGACTCCACGGTATTGCTCGTCGCGCTGGCGCAGCTGGCGAACGCGGGCAGCCTGACGGCGCGTTTGCGCGCCATCCACGTCGACCACTCATTGCATGCCGATTCCGCGCAGTGGGCGCGTGCGTGCCGTGAGCTGGCGGACTCGCACGGTGTTGCATGCGACGAAGTCCGGGTCGCCGTGAACCTGGACGCGGGGCAGAGTCCGGAAGCCGCAGCCCGCGAAGCCCGCTATGCCGCGCTCGCGGCCCGGCTCGAACCCGGTGAGGTGCTGCTCACCGCCCATCACGCCGACGACCAGCTCGAGACCATCCTGCTGCAGTGGTTGCGCGGAGGCGGGCTGCGCTCGATCGCGGGCATGGCGCCGCTCGGTCGCTTCGGCGTGGCGGCGAGCCAGCCCTTCATCTCGGGGGCCATTTCCAAGACCATCAACATGCCGAACGATGC
>JBAVJR010000042.1:0-3367 GCA_049687855.1 Steroidobacteraceae bacterium
GTGGACGAACCTCGGCAGGGTGCAGGCGCGGCAGGCCCGGTATGCCGAGGCACTCGAGAGTTTCCTGCAGGAGACCGACCTTCCCAACGCCTACAACCTGGTTGGCGAGGCGGCAATGGGGCGCGGCGACTACCTCCAGGCCAGGAAGTACTTCGAGTCGGCAATCAGCGCGTCCCCGCGGTATTTCGAGGCGGCGCAAAAGAATCTCGGCATCGTCAACGAACGGCTTGCCACGGCGGCGCCTGCCGTCACCGCTCCGAAGGCCGCGAATGCCTTCAAGGTGGTCCTTGCCGACACATCCGTGTACATGAAAGGCGTCTTCATCGGCACGGTCAAGCGGGGCGACCGGGTTGCGGTGCTGAAGACGCAGGACGCCTTCTCGCAGGTCGGGTTCCGCGACGACGGCGGCAAGGATCGCGTCGGCTGGCTACCCTCCAGCAGCCTTGCCGATTCTCCCTAGCAGGGGCGGAACGTCGGCGTCCATCGGGCATGGCGCGGCCGGGCGCCCTGGAGACTCGCCGCAGCTGCGCTGCACATAACCGCAATACCCGGCGTCGCCTGATTGGCCGATATTTGGCGCAGTCACGACCGCAGGGTCGGGTGCAGCAATTCTTTTCTGGAGCTTTTCATGGACACCAAGGCGAAAGACATCTCGATGCAGCTCGCGGAGGACGCCCGCCAGTCGGAGTGGGAGAACGTCAGTTTCACGGCCGAGGTCTTCAAGGGCAGCTTCCGCTGGGACCTCGTGCATCCGTTCCCGGCGCAGTCGCCCGAAGACCGCAAGATCGGCGACGACTACCTGGTAAAAGTGCGCGAGGTGCTCGAAAAGCACGTCGATCCCTACCAGATTGACGAGCGCGGCGAATATCCCGCTGCCGCACTCGAGGCGATGGCTGCGATCGGGCTGTTCGGCATGAAGATCCCGAAGGAGTACGGCGGTCTCGGGTTCTCCATCACCAATTACGCGCGCGTGCTGGGCATGATCGGGAGCTATTGCTCGAACACGGTCACTTACCTGTCGGCGCACCAGAGCATCGGCGTGCCGCAGCCGCTGCGCGAGTTCGGTACCGAGGAGCAGAAGCGCAAGTACCTGCCGCGACTCGCGAAGGGGGAGATTTCCGCGTTCGCGCTGACCGAGCCCGACGTCGGCTCCGACCCGGCGCGCATGAGCACCGTCGCTACGCCGACCGAGGACGGCAAGGCGTTCATCCTGAACGGCGACAAGCAGTGGTGCACCAACGTCACGGATCCCAAGACGACGCTGATCGCCGTGCTGGCGCGTACGCCGGACAAGGAACTGCCGAACGGCAAGAAGATTCCACAGATCTCGTGCTTCGTGGTCGAGACCGCGTGGCCGGGCGTCGAACGCGTGCGGCGCTCGACGTTCATGGGGCTGCGCGGCATCGCCAATGGCTCGGTCACGTTCAAGAACGTCCGGGTGCCGGCGGAAAACATCATTGGCAAGCCCGGCGAGGGACTGAAGATCGCGCTGGCCACGCTGAACGTCGGCCGCCTCGGCCTGCCCGCCGCCGCCATCGGCGTCGGCATGGCCTTCGTCGACGATGCCCGCTGGTGGATCACGACGAGGCAGCAGTGGGGCCAGCCGGTCGGCAAGCACCAGGCCATCGCCAAGATGGTGTCGAGCTACGCCGCGCACCTGTTCGCGATGAAGAGCATGGTGTACCTGACCTGCGCGCTGGCTGATCGCAAGAACGTCGACATCCGGCTGGAAGCTGCCGCAGCCAAGTACTTCTGCTCGGAGACGCTCTACCGCATCCTCGACGACTACCTGCAGGTGCGCGGCGGCCGCGGCTACGAGCGGGCGACTTCGCTCTACGAGCGCGGCGAGCGACCGACCAGCGTCGAGATGGCGATCCGCGACATGCGGGTCGGGCGCATCTTCGAGGGCTCGTCGCAGGTCATGCACCTGATCATGGCGCGCGAGGCGCTCGACACGCATTTCAAGCTGGTGATGCCGATCCTCCAGCCCAAGCCCGGGCAGAAGCTCAGCAAGGGCGAAGCCATGATGAAGGCAGCCGGGTTCTACTCGACGTGGCTGCCGAAGCTGTTCATGCCAGAGACTGGCCATCACTTCGAGGCCAGGCACCTCAGCGAGGTGAACCGCAAGCACCTCGCCTACGCGGGCAAGACCAGCAAGCTGCTCGCCCGGCGGCTGTTCGCGACCATGGCCAGGTTCGGCCCCAAGCTCGAGAAGGAGCAGCTGATCCTCGGCAACTTCGTCGACATCGGTGTCGACCTGTTCGTCATGTCGACCACGCTGTCGTACGCGGACCACCTGCTCGGCGAGAACCCTGCGGACCAGAGTCCGCAGGAACTGGCGGACCTCTTCTGCCGCGAGGCGCGGCGGCGCATCGAGGCGAACTTCCGTGCGGTCAAGTCGAACAACAACCGCTCTTATCGCAAGGTCGCGGGGCTGTTCATGGACGGCACCCTGGGCTGGCTCGCCGACGGGTCGATGAACCCGATTCCGCCGCAGTATCGCGACTGGGAGAAGCACGACTACGAGCATCCGGCGCGGGACCTGGCCGCGCGCGAGTCCGAGCAGAGGAAGACGCCGAAACGCGACGAAGCGGCTTGAGAATCCTGGCGGCGCGAGGCTTCCCGCCGATCGCCGCACCGGATGCGCGCCTGCTGATCCTCGGTTCGCTGCCCGGCCAGGCGTCGCTCGCGGCGCACCAGTACTACGCCCAGCCGCAGAACGCGTTCTGGCGGATCATGGGTGCGTTGTTCGACGCCGGGCCGGATATTCCATACGCCGCGAGGGCAGAACGCCTGCGCGCGAGCGGTATCGCGCTGTGGGACGTGTGCCAGTCGGCTACGCGCCCCGGCAGCCTCGATTCCGCGATCGATCTCGCGACGGTGGTGCCGAACGATTTCGCAGGCTTCCTGCGCGAGCATCCACGGATCGAGTGGGTGTGCACCAACGGCGCGACCGCCCACCGCTTGTATCGGCGACTGGTACAGCCCGGATTGCCTGTGCACGCGCAGGCGCTGCCACTGCACCTGCTGCCATCGACGAGCCCGGCGCATGCATCGCTGCATTTTGCGCAGAAACTGGAGCGCTGGCGCTTGCTCCAAAATCTGCTGGCGGCTTGAGGGCAGGGCGCCGCGAGCGGCCTTCGGCCCGGGCTCCTGGCCGGACGTCGAACGTGTCCTTCAGGTCCCGGGCGCTTCGCGAGCAATGCGCACGACTTCCTCTGCCGTGTCCGCCAGACGCAGGAGCCCGAGTTCCTCGCGCGTGATGGTGCCTTCGCCCACCAGAGTCTGATCGAGGAACCGCTCCAGCTCGCCCCAGAAGTCCCGCCCTACAGCGATCAGCGGAAAGCGCTCGATCTTGCCGTTCTGC